>CAZQSL010000082.1:0-16453 GCA_964595945.1 uncultured bacterium | reverse complement strand
ATAGATGCTCTATTGTGCGCTATCGTCCTGTATGCGTCCGTGAACGGTTACAGATATAATTGATTGGGAAATTGGCTTAATAACTGAGGCCTTAAAAATTGTGAATAAAATCAATGAAAAATTTGGTTGTTTATCGGCAAGGTTTATCTATATGCCAGCTGGACGTGGAACAGCTTATATGCTCGAAAACTTACTTCCGTCATATGTGCAGTATCCTCCAAATACATTTTTAAATGAGATACTTAAGATTGTTTCACGAAACAGGGATTTGAAACCTATGCAGGAAATCATTGATCTACCTATTCATATCTCAGAGATAAAATGTAAAAAAGAGATTGCTTTGATCGCAATAGAAATGGTTCGAAGTGTGTTAAAAGGTGATTTTGAAACAAAATCAGAAAAGGACGTTTTAAGAATCAGCGAGAATGTTGTTATTCCAGTAGACTTGATTTCTTCAGGCCAACAGGAACTGTTAATGATGTTACTGCCATTGTTAAGCTGTATTCTCTATTCAAGTAAGCCTCAGTTTTTCATCATCGAAGAACCGGAAGCGCATCTTTATTCAGATGCTCAGAAGGCGATCATGGAGTTTATCGCATTCACGGCGAACGTGACCGGTAGCAGGTTCCTGATTACAACTCATTCGCCCTATATGCTCGAAGCGCTTAATAATCTGATCTATGCTTCAAAGGTTGGCGAGGCGAGTGAAAGCAAGGGAGAAAAAGTAAAAGAAGTAATACCAAAAGATATATGGATGAAACCGGAGAATGTGACGGCGTATCTTGTCAAAGACGGGGGGGTAGAATCCATCATTGATGAAGATGGAGAAATTGATTCCGACAAACTTGATACGGCATCGGACCTGATTGCAGAACAGTTCGACAAGCTTCTCGTGATTGCGAGGGAAGACTGATAATGAACATGAAGGATCGGTTTGATGATCGTTGTTTACTGAATACTCCTGATTCAAGGAGTACCGTAAAGTTCGAAGAAAATAAGATGGTTTATTATGCTGGAAATCCAAACAAACGAACGATTCTTCGATATAGAATAGATGGATGCTTAATAAAAGGCAGCGAGGGGAAAAAGTGCGATTTTGGCATGGGTGTCGATGAACTCGATGAATTCTACCTTATTGAATTCAAAGGTGGAGATGTTAAAACGGCAATAACACAGATTAGTGAAACGATTGATGAGTTGAAAACAGAGTTAAAAGGACTGAAAGTGTTCGGAAGAATTGTAGCCGCTAAAGTGGCACATCCAAAGGAAATGCATACGAATAAGACGTTGAAAAAGAAATTGAATGAATATGGTGGCGGTTTGAAAATAAAGACAAATGAGCTTACAGACGACGATTTGAAGTAATGATAGTTTTATTATCCGCATTATTTGTTGTTTTGAAAAATCCCTGATTCTTAATAATCCTGAAAAACTCATATATAATCTTTGGCCATGCGAGTGATGAGTGTATATAATGCCGCGATGGTGGCGGCGTGGCCGCTTGTGGCGGGGTATTTTGCGTATAACGGGTTGCCGGGGCGCAAGTATCACGGCACGCTGGCGACGCGATTCGGGCGTATTGATGCCGTGCCGTGCGGCAGCAGGCCGGTCGTGTGGGTGCATGCGGTGTCGGTGGGCGAGGCAGTGGGTGCGGCGGTGTTTGTGCGGCGGCTGCTGGCTGGCGGGCGGGTGGATGTGGTGATGTCGTGCACGACCATGACTGGTATGGAAATCCTGAAGAATACATTTGGCGAGAGCCTTTATCTGTTTTATTTTCCGATCGACGCGCCGTGGATCATGCGGCGGGTGATGGGCGTGTTGCGTCCGGCGGCGCTTGTGCTGATGGAAACCGAGTTGTGGCCCAATGCGATCAGGGAGGCAAAGCGCGCGGGGGCGAAGGTCGTGATGGTCAATGGCCGCGTGTCCGACCGCATGGCTGCCGCTGAGGGGATCGTGCGGAGGCTTTACGGGGAGCTGCTGCCGATGGTCGATGCTTTCGGGATGCAGAGCGAGCGTGACGCGGGGCGTATCGTGGCGCTTGGTGCGCCGGCGGGTTGTGTGTCGGTGACGGGAAATCTGAAGTTCGACTGTCCGTCTGGCAGCGCTGACGCGGCGAAGATAGATGAGCTTAAAATGATCACGGGAGCGGGCAAGTGCGAACTTTTTCTCGCAGGTAGTACGCATCCGGGCGAGGAAGAAAAAATAATTGAGGTTTACCGTACGGTCTCCGAAAAGAGACATGGTTTGCGGCTGGTAATTGCGCCGCGGCATGTGGAGCGGGCGGATGATGTGGCGGAGCTGTGCAGGGGTGCGGGATATGTCGCGGTGAAGCGAAGCGAGTGCGGCGCGGCTGGCGGGGATGGCGGAGTGATTGTGTGGGATACGATCGGGGAGTTGCGTGCACTGTATGCGATTGCTGGATTGTGTTTTGTGGGGGGTAGCCTTGTGGAGCGCGGAGGGCATAATATTCTGGAGCCTGCGACATGCGGGAAAGCACCATTTTTCGGGCCGTATATGGCAAATTTCGCGGCGGCTGTGGATGCGATGACGGCGGGTGGCGGAGCGGTCAAGGTTGACGGGACTCTTGATTTTATCCAGAAAGCGACTGATTATCTTAACAATGAAAATGGGATGCGTGACAGACTCGATAGGGCTGCTCTTGAGACGGTCAGGGCCAATGCGGGAGCTGTCGACAGGTGTGCCGCGATGGTGAGTGGCTGCATCGGAGAATGAATCCGGGGAATACGTATTGACTGACAGGCGCAGGGAATCACTGATATATCCGATCATATCGGGGCAGCGGCGCGGGCTTGGCTCGATCGCAGCGCGAGGTGTATTGACGGGGCTTTCGGTGCCGTACCGCATCGCGCATGACAGCCGCATGAAGAGGTTGGCGCGTGTCGAGCAGACGATGATCCATGTGCCGGTGATCAGTGTGGGAAATATCACGGTGGGTGGCACGGGCAAGACGCCGGTTTGCCGCTATTTCACCGGGCGATTCGAAAAAAACAATAAAAGGGTAGGTATCGTGACGCGTGGTTACGGTCGCAGGGATGACGCGCCGGTAGTGATATGTTCGGGTGATGATGTGTCCGACTGGATGAAATATGGCGACGAGCCGACGCTGTTTTTGCGAGGGACCGAGAATCTTGTGGTGGCGATCGACATCGACCGCGGGCGCAGCGGACTGCTGCTGGCGGATCAATACGAATGCGATGTGCTGCTTGCCGACGATGCGTTTCAGTTTGTGACGCTGCATCGCGATGTGGATATTGTGGTGCTTGACTCGGCTGCTCCATTTGGATTTGACAGGTTGCTGCCGCGTGGATTGCTGCGTGAGCCAGTGTCGTGTCTTGAGCGTGCTGATGTGTTCTGGATCGCCAAGGCTGATACCATGGACCCGGATGTGCGTGCCAGGACCATTTCGGTGCTGGGCGAAAAATTTCACGATAAACCCATTGTGGAGTCGGCTCTCGTGCCGGTGAAACTTAGGCGTGTCAACGATCCCGAAGAGACGGCGGAGCCGGGCGATCTGCGTGACAGGTTCGTGATGTGCGTGAGCGGCATCGGGGTGCCAGAGTCATTCGAAAAGACCGTCAGGCGGCTCACGAAGAGAGAAATCATCCCGTATCGTTTTACCGACCATCACGCGTTTACCGAGGCGGAGTTGCGTGCGGTCGAGGCCGAGTCGGCGCGTGAGGGTGTGGAATTTATCGTGACGACCGAAAAGGACGCGGTTAGGATCCCGCGTGATTTTTCATCTGAATACGAGTGGTGGGTGCTTGAGTCGGGCATCGAGGTCCTGCATGGCCATGAGACTGTCGAGCGGATTGTTTCGATGGTGCGGTAGTTGGAAATATTCAATTCGCTCTTTTCAAACAGGGCAGGCATCAGCATAAGTGCTATAATTCATTATCAAAAACTGGGAATGTTATGCGTACGATAAAGCTTGTGCTGCAATATGACGGGACGGGATTCCACGGGTTTCAGAGGCAGAAGGCCAGCGAAAACGTGAGGACGGTGCAGGGCGAAATCGACCGTGCGCTGGGTGAATTGACGGGCGTGGTGGTGGAGACGCATGGAGCGTCGCGGACTGACGCGGGTGTGCATGCGTTGGGTCAGGTGGTGTCGTTTGAGACTGATTGCGGTATCCCGGGAGACAGGTTCGCGGCGGCAGTGCGGAGGTTTTTGCCGGAGGATTTGCAGACTGTCGGGTCGTGGGAGATGGAGGATGGATTTCATGCGAGGTTTTCAAATTGCGGCAAGGAGTATATGTATCTGGCATACGGGGGCGTGGCCGAAAATCCCGTATTGAGGCGGCGCGCGCTGCTGGTGCGGGGACGATTTGACATGGATCGCGCGAGCCGGGCGTTTGAGGCATTTGAGGGAACGCATGACTTTTCGGCACTGAGAAATGTGGGGTCGGGACCGGCCAATCCGGTGAAGACGATCCATGTGGCGAGTGTGCGCGAGGAAAATGGTTTTTATGTGTTCCGCGTCCGGGGAAGCGGGTTTTTGTATAAAATGGTGAGGAACATGGTAGGCACTGCGATCGGCGCTGCGCGTGGAGAGATCGAGCCGGAGGATGTGCCCCGCATCATCGCGGGGGGCAGCCGGGCGGAGGCGGGCAAGACGCTGCCGCCACATGGGCTGTATCTGGTGAAAGTGTTGTATGCGGGAGATGTCTGTTGAGAGACAGCGTGAAGAGGATAGCGCGATTTGGCCTTGCGGCACGGCTCATGATAGTGGTGGGAGCGCTTGTCATGGTGACGGCGGGCGTGGTGTTTTTCACGGCGCACGTCAGGGTCAACAGGCTGTATGCCAGCCAGCGCGAGGCCAAGATGCACCTGCTCGCGCGCACGATGTCCTACGGACTGCGTAACCTGATCATTTCGCCCGGTGCCGGAGATGAGATTGCCAATGTCGCCGATACGGTACTATCGAAGGTCGAGGCGGGGGATTCGTCGCTGACAGGCTGCGTCATCAGGGACAGGGCCGGGGACAAGGTGTATTCGTATGCTTCAGATATTTCGCCTGCGCTGAAGACTATTACCGTGACAGAGCCCATAAAGTCAGGCCAGGAGACGATCGGCACGATTTCGATAACCTATATCGATGCGAGCGTATTCGAGACCGAAGGGATGCAGCAGATAGCTTCAGTGGGTGTCACGGCGGCTTCGATGGTAAGATATTTTTTAAAAAACTATGATTATTTCCAGATAAAATTTCTTGTAAAAAAACTCGTCAGTGAAAATGCGGATGTGGTGTATTGCGAGGTTACGGGCGCGGACGGTATGGTGATAGCGACAGCCGGCGACGTGCCAAAAACGATGGGCGAAATGACAAGAGCAGCACAACGCCTGGTGATCAGCGACATGCGAGCGGTGAATGGTGGCGATGGAGTGGAAATCATCGCGCCGGTGACTGACGGCGCGTCTGTGCTGGGATATGTGCGCATGGGGTATTCGACCGCACGGCTCCAGCGCGAATTTACACATACCGGCGTCGTGATGACGATGCTGCTTGCGGGAGTGATCCTGCTGGGATTCGGCATCGCCGTACTCTACGCGCAGAATATCACGAGACCGCTGGAGCGTCTTACTGCCATTGCCCGCAGTGTGGGCGGCGACAGCGATGACAGCGACATCGGACGTACCGAAAATGAAATCCGGCAACTCACTTATGACCTCACGGCTTTCGGCGGCAAACTCACGCGGCGTGGTGATGAAGTCGGCGATCTCGCCGCAGCCTACATTGTGCTTGTTTCACGCCTCGAAGGATTTATAGCCCGCGTAAAGGATTTCTACCAGCAGATGAGCATCACCGAGCGCCTCTATGCTATGGGGAGGCTCTCTGCGGGTATCGCTCACGAAATAAATAACCCATTGACTATTATCTCCACTCACATTCAGGTGATGCTGCGACGCAATGATCTCACGCCGGACATGCGCGAAGACCTCCAAAGCATCATGGAGGAAATAGAACGTATCGCCGAAAGGGTGCGCGATCTATTGTCATTTACCCGGGACTCGGCGAGCGAACTCGCCACGGTGGAGCTTAACGGACTGGTCGAAAAATCTATTTCCCTCTGCCGGTATCAGTTCAAAAAGGAAAACATAACGCTCATTACGGATTTCGCATCCGGTACTCCAGTATATGTCAATGCCAATGCGGGCAAACTCAAGCAGCTATTTCTAAATCTGACTCTCAACGCGATACACGCCATGCGAGATTGTGACAGCAGGACTCTCAGGGTTTCCGTGAGAGCTGAAGGGGATGAAGCGATTGTGACTTTCCATGACAACGGCATAGGCATACCGGCTGAAAACATCAGCAGGATATTCGACCCGTTTTTCACCACCAAGCGGGCAGGCGAAGGCACCGGTCTCGGGCTTTCCATCTGCTATAACATCGCCGAAGCGCATGGCGGCCGCATCGCTGTCGAGTCACAACAGGGCGCAGGCACGATCTTTCGCGTGACCATCCCCACAGGTCAGGCCTGACTGGATGTTGCTTTCCCATACATCACGATGTCACCTTCACTGCGAAACGACTATCCTTTCCACGCTTTTCGAAAATCCATTCCTGTTTTCTCCGGGATTGAAGACAGCGAAATAAATAAATGGATTTTTTTGGTAGTATTATGCTAAAATGGAAAAATTCAGTCGGTACCCAAACTACCGTTCGACAGGGTATGAGAGGATCATGAAAAAAGAATACATCCTTGCTTTTGTTAACGCTATAAAAGAAATCATCGAAATGACCGTATATGAGGAGCCCCGTATCAACAAGCCTTATGCGCTCGCTGACAGATATATCGTCGCTGACGAAGTGGCTGTCACAATCGGTATCACAGGTGGCGTGAGCGGGCAGGTGGTACTCTCCATGACAAAAGACTGCGCAAAGGGTATCGCCGAAAAAATGATCGAGGAGCCATTGCTTGATTTCTCTTCCGACGCGCGAAGCGCGATTTCCGAACTGTCCAATATGATATCCGGCAAGGCGACGATCGAACTCGCCAGAGTCGGCGTTTCCAGCGACATCAGCACCCCCTCGCTCATCATGGCAAAGGGCATGCAGGTCAGCTGCTCTAAAAACAGTTTCGTGATTGTAATCCCGATCGAATTGTCGGCGGGCGAGATTGTCATGAATCTCGCACTCAAGGAGTCCCCGGATATGTCGCCGGCTGTCGCCTGAAACAAACGATGTGCAAGAGAGTGATATTTTTATGACGGAAAAACGTAATGAGGATACCAATCAAAAGGAAATGGCTCCAGCGGCGTTGCGCCCCGGCGACAAACTCTCCCGGCCGGTGATCTCTCCGGATGGCGGCGAACTGTTTCCGGCAGATACTATCCTCCTCTCCGAAGATATCACGTTGATCCGGCTCAAGCAGGTCCCGGCTGTCACTGTCTACGACGCGGCGCGCGAAGTGATGGCCAACAAATGGACATTCGAGCGCAAGGCCCTCGCGTTCGATGACGAAGAAGCCTTTCCCCGTGCCAGCCAGCTCGATCCTGAGACGGCCGCCCGTCGCGCGGCTTTCAAAATCATGGTCGTCGACGATATCACTATCATCCGCAAACATATCCGCACCATTCTCGAACGCCACGGCTATTTCCTGGCCGCGGAAGCCGACGACGGCGACGAAGCTGTCCGCCTCGCTGTCGAAATCAAGCCCGATGTCATCCTGATGGACTATGTCATGAAGCGTATGGACGGCATAACCGCCCTGCGCGAAATAAAACGTCTCCTGCCGGATACCTGCGTGATCATTATGACTCAGTCGGCAAAGCCTTCTATCGTGCGCGAAAGCATGGTCTCAGGAGCTGCCAATTTCATCATCAAACCATTCACTCCGCGACAGATTCTGAGTATCCTGAAAAAAGTCCTTGCCGAATAATCAAACGCCATCTCTGCAATTCCATATTGTTGTACATGATTCTTTATGATATATTCAATAAAACCGCAAAGGCACGAGCCTGATGCCGTGCCTCCCATTTCACGCCGGGAGAGAGTACAAGATGGCCGAACTTATTGATATTGACGAATTACTCAACAAGGCAGTGCAAAGAAAAGCATCTGATGTGCATATCACCGCGGGACTCCCGCCCGTACTGCGCATCGACGGCCGCCTCGTGCCTATGGATACCGACAGGATACACCCGGGCACGTCGCAAAAGCTTATCTACAGCATGCTGACCGACCAGCAGAAAAAAACTTTCGAAGAAAATTTCGAACTCGACTTTTCATACGGCGTCGCCGGCGTAGGCCGATTCCGCGTCAACATCTTTCTCCAGCGTGGCTCTGTCGGCGCGGTCATGAGGTCTATCCCCTCTAAAATACCTTCCCTGCAGGAACTCCGCGTGCCCAAGATCGTGGAAACCCTCACGCGAAAACCCCGTGGCCTTATACTCATCACAGGACCTACGGGCTCCGGCAAATCCACTACTCTCGCTGCCTGTATCGACGCGATCAATACCACTCGCGATGCTCATATCATCACTATCGAAGACCCCATCGAATATCTCCACCGCCACAAAAAAAGCATGATCAACCAGCGCGAACTCGAACTCGATACCAAGTCATTCACACGCGCTCTCCGCTCTGTCCTCCGCGAAGACCCGGACGTCATCCTCATCGGAGAAATGCGCGACCTCGAAACGATGGAAGCCGCACTCACCATCGCCGAAACGGGACACCTCGTATTCGCCACCCTGCATACCAATACGGCCGCCGGCTCGGTCGACCGCATCGTCGACGTTTTTCCGCCGCATCAGCAGACACAGATCCGTACAATGCTCGCCATGAATCTCGAAGCCGTCTGCTCTCAGCAGCTCATCGCGAAAGTCGGCGGCGTAGGCCGTGTACCTGCCGTCGAAGTCCTCATCGCTACGCCGGGCATCAAAAACCTGATCCGTGAAAACAAAGTCCACCAGATCGGCGCAGCCATCCAGACCGGCGGGCAGGTCGGCATGCAGACGATGGATCAGGCGCTCAAGGACCTGTACTCCGCCGGCCTCATCACCTATCAGGACGCACTCACCCGCTCACACAATCTCGAAGACATCAAAAAACTCATCCACGGCTGACTTCCCTTTATTTATTGTGAGGTTTTGCGCATATCAGCTATAATATGGACACTATCTACATGAGGCCCTGACCCGGAGCGTAACTCAGATGCCAGAATATATTTATAAAGCGCGAGACACTGACGGCAAAGTCGTTACAGGCAAGATGGAGGCCGAAAACGAGCAGCAGGTCAAGACCAGGCTCCGCGAAAAAAATATCATCCCCACCTCGGTTGTCGAAAAACAGCAGGGATTCGACTTCAAGGAATTTGTCTCAAAATTCCAGAAGGTCAAAACCAAGGATGTATCCATCTTCAGCCGCCAGTTCGCCACCATGGTCAGCGCGGGCCTCTCGCTCGTGCGCGCACTCGACATCCTCGAAAAGCAGAGCACCGATAAAAAACTCAAGGAAATCATCCACGATGTCCGTCTCAAGGTCGAAAGCGGCTCCGCTCTCGCCGAAGCATTTGCCAATCATCCCACAACATTTTCCGAACTCTACATCAACCTCACGCACGCGGGCGAAGTCGGCGGCGTACTCGACGAAACCCTCAAACGCGTAGCCGAGTTCCTCGAAAAAGACCAGGAACTCAAGTCCAAGGTCAAGTCGGCCATGACCTATCCCACGGTCGTTCTTTTCATCGCGGTCGTCATCTGCATCTTCCTTCTCGTTTCGGTGCTCCCAGCCTTCGCCGACATCTTCAACAGCCTCGGCTCCGAACTGCCCGTACCGACCAAAATCCTGCTGGCGCTCAGCGCCGGCCTGAGAAAAGCATGGTGGCTTTTCATCATCGGTTTTATCGGCATCGTCGCATTTTTCAAATACTACACGAGCACTCCCCGCGGCCAGTACAACTGGCATTCTCTCATGCTGAAAGTCCCCGTATTCGGGATGCTCAACAGAAAAGTCACCATCTCACGCTTCAGCCGCACGCTCGGCACGCTCCTCAGTTCGGGCGTACCCGTCATGCAGGCCCTTGAGGTCACGGGCCGCGCCTCTGGCAACAAAGTCGTCGAAAAAGCCATCGACTCCGTACGTGTCAGCATCCGTGAAGGCGAAACCATATCGAAACCGATGGAAGCCACCGGCATATTCCCCCCCATGGTCACACAGATGGTCGAAGTCGGCGAAGAAACGGGTAATCTCGATGCCATGCTCGACAAGATTTCGGATTTCTATGACATGGAAGTCGAAACGACTCTCGAATCTCTCACATCCCTTCTCGAACCCATCATGATGGTTTTTATGGGCGGCATGGTCGGTTTCATCGTCATGGCGATGTTCATGCCGATGTTCCAGATGATCAACGCTGTATAATTATTTGACAAAACGAGTGTTATTTGACTTTTCTGGGTATTTGGTATTATAGGAGGTTTTAAAAAATCGCTTGACTGTAATATCAATTCATTATATTGTAGATGAGCGCGGAAACAACGCGCTGAATATAATAAGATGGAGGTGAAGAAGATGAAAGAGAAAAGGAAGCAACTCGCGACATCTGCGGCGGGGTTCACATTGATTGAACTCATGATCGTCATTGCAATCATCGGTATTCTCGCAGCAGTCGCAATCCCCAACTTCCTGAGGGCAAGAGACAAGTCGCAGTACAGCAAATGTGTCGAAACACTCGCGGGCCTCAAGACGGCCGAGGAAATGTACATCTCCGACAATGACAGTTACACTGATGATTACCTCCAACTCGCTATGTACATGATAGCAAGCTGTACCGACTCGACTGGCGCCAATTGTGAAGATCAAATGGAAGCTAAGTTTATGAATGCATGTACACCTGACACTCTTCCGGACATTACTACTGATGCCGCGCCACCTCAGGCAACAAACTATGTTATCTCCGCAGTAACCAATGACAGGACGAAATGTCAAATTTGTATGTATCCTTCACACTATACCCCGACTAACTACAAGTTCTGTATAGACGGCAGCGAGCCGGCCTGCGAAGCCCCGTAACTTTTACAGAATCGTAACGACTAATCAGCCGGACATTGTCCGGCTTTTTTCATTTGGGCTTCCATTTTCCCTGTCCATATCTCTTGATATCAAACCGCCGGCAGGTAATTTACTTTCAGACACAATAGTAACTTCACGTTTTTGCGGGAGCTATAAGGTATATTCGGTTATTTTATGCAGGGTACGCGCCCGCCGCGTTTTTTCGCATGGCGGCGGATCGGGATAGAATGATCAATGATCGCGTTATCTGGAAAAGCATGTACCACTCATCACCCTTACAGGGGTGATCGGGCTGCGTTTTGACCAAATACCCAAAATGTGTGTATAATGAATTGGAATAGGGGGCAATGATATTTGAAGGTCTATTTTATGTGTACATACAATCAGGACAACCAGGGTGGATTCACCCTTCTCGAACTGCTGATCGTCATCGCGATCATCGGAATTCTCTCTTCGATCGCTGTCCCCAATTACATGAGGGCGAGGGACAGGGCGAGAGTCACCACATGCGTCACGCTCCTTGACTCGGTGAAAAAGGGGATAGAAGAGTACGCGTCGAATCACGATGAATATCCCCCGTCCGGCTCATTCCAGACATTTCAGGAAGCCAACGATGTTTTCGATGGCGTGATCAAGCTTAATTTCGCGCGCAACACCTGTATCGAGCCGTTCGACTACACAAGCGACGACAGGATGTACCGACTCGAAACAGGCGTGATACAGTCTTCACGCAAGACTTCACTTCCGGTCATTCTCGACACCGGAGAGATCATGGTTGACAACTGATATGGACTCCCGGGATTTTCCTGCGAATCTCTGAAATCATTTCATGCCTGCCGTTATTTGCGAAAGCGTGATCATACGCGCGGTTTCATGGTATTATCGGAAAAACTGTTTTCTGGAGTGTGACCGTGAAGCAGCATAGCCTCCTCGCATCGATCATCATCCTTGTCTATACTCTCGCAGCCCCGCCATGCCCGGCACATGGAGCCGGCGATATGCAGAAAGCGCTGCCGTGGCTTGCAGATACATCTCCATTCGTACAGGAATTCGATCTCGCCACAAAAACGCCGTCGCTGGTTTCACGAGGCGCATTCGGTGTCGGCAACGGAAAGGTGTTTGCGCTCGAAGGCCTTGAGATGCCACAGAATACTCTCACGAATCCTGTCGGCCCGTATTATGAAAAAACCGAGGAAGAGCAATTCGTCTCCGTATCCGCCAGTCTCGAAATCGACTCGAAAGCACAGGCTTTCACTCGTTCCACTCTTAGCCGCGTCGCAAAGACATCCATAATCATTTCAAGGGAAAATACCGCTTCGCTTGAGCTTGGCACGATAACATTTGTCCCCTGGGGCGGAAGGTCGATCGTCCGGATAATAACGGTGCGGAATACTTCGGCGGCTATTGTCGAAAATGCTGCCCTTGTCGTCACGGCGGCATCAAAAGCCCTTATCGCGGAACCTTTCAACGGGAATTCCCTGCAACAGAACGTGCGGCAGAAAAAAATGGCCATAGGTTTTTTCGACGGGAACGCGATGCCTGAAGGAGCTGATCTCAGGAAAAAAATCCCCGCTCTCGCCCCCGGCGCCATCTGGGAAACGGCGCATTACATTTCTTTCTCCGATCCGTCGATCCCGGACTCGACTGCCCAGATGGTCGCCCGCTCGCCACGCAAACTGCTCGAAGAAACGCGTGCCGGCTGGCTCAAGTGGTACGAGGGGCTCCTGCGTGTTATTTCGTCGGACCCGAAGCTCGACGCTTTTTTCGAAAGCACGTTCGTACTCATGAAAGTCCAGGAAAGCGACAATGGACTGATAGCCCCGATGGGCAAGTATTCCGGCCTGTGGTGCCGTGACAATTTCGGGCCTGTGCGATTGCTCCTTGCCGCTGGCCGATTTGCCGAGGTCCGCAGATCGCTCGCGTATTTTGACCTTGCCACGAGGGTGGTTGGCTTCAAAAACCGCTATCCGCTCAACGTGCCGGTCGGTGCGGCGTCCGCTAAGCCAGACTGGCAGGCGCTGACTCCGCAGGAAGGCGATGATCCGGATATCCTTGTGCTGCAATTCTATCACTACTGGCGCGCGACAGGCGATACGAAGTTCATCAAAGACCATTACGGCTTTCTCAAGCGCAATATGGAGGGCCAGCCGCACACCGATTTCCGGCTGCCGTTCAATGGTGACGAAACGTATCAGGTGTATCTGATGATGGTGGGCGGCGGCCCGATGAAATCATTCTACACGCCGTCGAGCGGTTTTCTGTATGCAACGGCAGCGCGCGCGCTTTCGGAAATGGCACTCGCCACCGGACACCGGCAGGATGCCCGCGAATTCGCCGCAATCGCTGCGGAGTGTGCCAGAAAAACCGAAGAATACTACTGGGCCGAGGACAGGGGCTATTATATCCCTTATGTTAAAAAAGACACACTTGAACCGGCTGCCGCGCCCTTCGCCGACATTAACCTGCTACCGCTGTGGATCGACTACGACAGGCCCACCGAAAAGCAGCGCCGCAACAGCATTACGACCGCCGCACGGCTGACCACTAAGGAATTCACCATCAAAAGCGCTCCCAACTGTTCGTTTTACACTGGCATGGCGCCCGGCATGCTCATCTACAACCTGAAAAAATTCGGGCACCTCAAGCGCGCTTACGACATATTCAGTGCAATGATGACGCGCGTCATTTCCCGCACGGGGGAATTCGCCGAAGCCTATGACCAGAACGACAAATGGGTCAACTACGGCTCCGCTCCGACTGTCTACCGGCCCTGGGAGTCGTCGATCAATGCCGAGGCGGTACTGCAGTTGATAACGGGCGCGGAGTTCGATCCCAAAACAGACACGGTCACATTTCAGCCATATATGTTTCCTGACATGAAGGAACTCAAGCTCCGCAATCTCTTTTCAGGGAAATATTCGTTTGCCGTGAATATGTATCAGGCTGCTGGCGGCAACACCAAAGTGGAGATAAAAAACACATCCGCAACGCCAGTGAAGGTCGTGCTGATAGCCGAACCCGCGACAGGCGGAGCGAAAACGGCAGCAAAGGGCAAGGCGTACCACTCGGCTTCACATGGGCGCGAGCTCGTCCGCTATGCGGCTGCCCTCAGGCCCGGCGCGACGATCATGGTCTTTTCCGGCCCTGCTCCGCACTGAGATTCAGATGTACAATCCGCCGTCGACACGAATGGTATGCCCCGTGATGTAGCCTGCGCTGCCGGATGCGAGGAACATGACTGTCGCGGCGACATCGGCGGCTCTGCCGACACGGCCAAGCGGTATGCTCCTGACTATCTCTTCGAGCACAGGCTGCTCGATCGTGGCGATCATGTCGGTTTCGATGATGCCGGGTGAAACGGCGTTGACGGTGATGCCGTAGCGGGCGAGTTCGCGCGCCGCGGCCTTTGTAAATCCTATCACTCCGGCCTTGGACGCTGAATAATTCGACTGTCCCATATTGCCCGCTTCACCCGCGATTGATGTGATGTTGATGATGCGGCCGGATTTCTGGCGCAGCATTTTCCGCGAAAACAGCCGCGTACAGAGAAATACCGATCTCAGGTTGACCGCCATCACTTCGTCCCATTGTGCGCAGTCCATCCTTACGAGCAAATTGTCGCGCGTGATGCCGGCATTATTGACGATGATATCGGCGTGTCCGAATTTCTCATAGACGGCGTCGACGAATTTTACGGCTTCGGGTTCAGACGAGATGTCGGAAGCTATCGCAAGTGTATCGGCGCCGAGCTTTTCGCACTCGCGTGCCGTGGCGGCGACAGTCTCCTCATGCCGCGCGAGCAGTGCGAGGCTTGCTCCTTCGCGGGCGAATGCGAGCGCGGTTTCTTTGCCTATGCCGCGGCCGGCTCCGGTGATGACTGTGATTTTGTCCTTGAAGTTCATGGTTCTCCGTTCATCGGAAGTTAATTTCGTATTTCATGCCTTTATAATCTATCGAATACCTGCCGCTGTCATAATCCGAAGTGGCAAAGGGATTGTCGACGCGCCTGAAGTCGGATGTAGGCACTTCGACGCCATTGACGGTGAGGGGTCCTTGCCAACCGAATTTAATCAGGCCGGTGCCTGGGACATTGATCGAGGCGTCGAGACCGTCTATGGCGGGCGGATTGGCAGTCACCGAATTGATGAAATCGGCGAATGATCCATCGGTCTTGCGCCGTCCCATGCGGCATATCCAGATGTTGCGGCGGCTGTTGGCGACGAGTTCGACGCCTGCGTCGCGGCCCTCTGTTGTAGCGATGGGGGGAGTGCTTGAAAACAGCGCAATATATCCATCGCCCGAACGGCCAAAGTGCCAGTTGCCGTTGACGGCAGTTTCGTCAAAGGCCCATCGGGGGAAATACGCGTGTGTGAAATCCATAAAATAACGTTCTGCGAGCACTGGATAAGGTTCGATGTTGTAGACGGCGACAAGCGTGTTTTTATACTGGGCGATGCGTGGAATGCGGTTGGTGCCGGCCCAATAGGTGGGAGTGCGGTCGCCTTCGGCAGCCTGAGAGCCGGGATGAGTCGTGTAGACGAGTGCGTCAGGCCCGAGAGCGGCTGTCCAGAGAAGATGCTGATTGGCAATCTCGCCGGGCCGGTAGTCCTGCGCCGACGAAATTTGATAGTCAGGCGTGCGGTACGTGACCTTGTTGACCTCGCCGAGTAAAGTGCGGTCTGATTCGAGCGCGTTTTTCCCTATGATGGCGAAGATCGAGCTGTTGCGCGGAACGCCTTTGACATAGGGAGCGGCATCGGCGAGAAATGATGTTTCCCAGAGATTCCACCTGTCGAATGCCCTGATCGAATTGAGCAGCACTTTTCGCTGCGTGTGCGCGCCCATCGCCCAGAAGGCCGGAGCGTCGTCGATATTGTTGAATGAAAGACCGAATTTTTCCGAGTCCTCGAATCTGATGCCGTGTCGTTCGCGGCCTTCGAATTCTTCGGAAATGTCGCGTCCGAGGGCAATGATTGCGGCAGGTGGGACATAGCGCTCGTTGAGGGCGAGAAATACCGCGTCCATGTCGCTGCCGCGATAGAGCGACGTGCCCCAGACGACCCTGATGAGAGTGGACATCGAGTCGCGGCGTGCAGAGGTGATCTGCGCGGTGTACGATCGCCCGTGCGAAGTCGCATAGACGCCGCGCCACAGGTCGGAGGCGATGTCGAGCAGCATCAGATCGACAGCCTTCGAGGCCTGCGATGCTATCTCCGTGTCATTCGCGTAGTCAACAAGCGGCAGCAGCGCTGAAATGTCCTCGGCGTAATAGACATTCGAGTCCCATTCGGAAAACCCCCATCGCGCCCGGCGGTCGATCCACTGCAGTATCAGCGGGCGGGCGTGTTCCATGTGCCAGCGGCCGGTCTTACCATTATTGGTGAATATCTCGTCCGGGTACATCTGTCCCATG
>CAZQSL010000081.1:0-16732 GCA_964595945.1 uncultured bacterium | reverse complement strand
GGGGCGAACGTCATGGCATCGGCGAGATTTTTTTCTTCCATGACTTTGCGGTATTCGGACTCTTTTTGTGCGATTTCCTCATCCGAGAGTTTGAGGCCGTCGAGGAGAGCTTCGAGGCGCGCGCCGTCGAGGGTTTCGTGAGCGATGAGCTCTTCGGTGATGAGGTCGAGCCGGTCGCGGTGTTCGTTGATGAGGTCTGAGACGGCGTTGTAAGCGTCGGTGATGAGCTTCTGGATTTCTGCGTCGATGCGAGAGGCGACGTCTTCGCTGTAGTTGCGTTCGTTGGAAAAGTCGCGGCCGAGGAAAACGGTTTCCTGTTTGTGACCGAATGCGATGGGGCCGAGTTCGTCGCTCATGCCGAATTCGCAGACCATGCGGCGTGCGATTTTGGAGGCGCGTTCGATGTCGTTGGATGCGCCGGTGGTGATTTCGTCGAATACGATTTTTTCGGCGACGCGGCCGCCGAGGAGTACGCGGATGCGGTGAAGGAGGTCTTTGCGTGTCTGGAGGTATTTGTCTTCGATGGGCAGTTGCAGTGTATAGCCGAGTGCGCGGCCACGGGGGAGGATGGAGATTTTGTGGACCGGGTCTGAGCCGTCGCTGAGTTTTGCGACGAGCGCGTGGCCGGCTTCGTGGCAGGCGGTGATGCGGCGCTCGTGGTCGCTCATGAGGCGGCTTTTGCGTTCGGGACCGGCGATGACGCGTTCGATGGCGTCTTCGATGTGTGCGGTGGTGATGAGAGTGCAGTTGCCGCGGGCGGCGAGGATGGCGGCTTCGTTGAGGACGTTGCTGAGGTCGGCACCGGTGAATCCCGGGGTGCGGCGCGCGATCATGCCGAGGTTGACGGCCTGGTCGATGGGTTTGCCGCGGGCGTGGACTTTGAGGATTTCTTCGCGGCCTTTGACGTCGGGCTCGTCGACGACGACCTGGCGGTCGAACCTGCCGGGGCGGAGGAGTGCTGGATCGAGCACGTCGGGGCGGTTGGTGGCGGCAAGGAGGATGACTCCGCTGTTGGGGTCGAATCCGTCCATTTCGACGAGGAGCTGGTTGAGGGTCTGTTCGCGTTCGTCATGCCCTCCGCCAAGTCCCGCGCCGCGCTGGCGGCCGACGGCGTCGATTTCGTCCATGAATACAAGGCATGGGGCGCTTTTTTTGGCCTGTTCGAACAGATCGCGGACGCGGGATGCGCCGACGCCGACGAACATTTCGACAAAATCCGAGCCGCTCATGTGATAAAAGGATACCTTCGCTTCGCCGGCGACTGCGCGCGCGAGGAGTGTCTTTCCTGATCCCGGAGGGCCTACGAGCAGGACGCCTCTGGGTATTTTTGCGCCGAGGAGCTGGAATTTTTTCGGGTCTTTGAGAAAGTCCACGATTTCCTTGAGTTCTTCCTTGGCTTCGTCGACGCCCGCGACGTCATCGAATGTGGTACGGGGCTGGTTGTCGTTGAGGAGTTTTGCGCGGCTGCGTCCGAAGTTCATGGCCTGGCTGCCGCCGACAGACGCCTGGCGCATGATGAGGAACCATAGTGCGAGGATCACCCCGACTGGCAATATCATCATGACAAGCGATGAGCCGATACCTTCCTTGAGTCCGGGGTTTTCAGCCGAAAACGCGATTTTGTTGTCTCGCAGTGCTTTGATGAGGTTTTCGTCTCTGGGTGCGTCGGTGATGAATTTTTTGCCGTCGCTGAGTTCGCCGGTGATTTTGCCAGTACTGTTGGAAATCACGACTTTGGCGATCTGCCGGGTTTCGACTTTGGTCAGAAAGTCGCTGTATGAGACTTTCTGCTGTTCCTGCCCCATGGGATTTCTCATCGCAAAGGCCAATATCATGATCGACGCCGCAACGATTATCAGGAATGAGTACTTGGAGAGTTTGTTTGCTGGCTTCTGGTTTTGCATCCTGTCGGTCACTTTCGATGCACACGGCATGTGCGCTCAATATATATTACTAACTGATTATAACAGCCGCCGCCGCGATTACAACTCGCTGCAAATATATGGCAGCCGAGCGAAATTGTAACACAATGACGACCGCAGCGATAGCCTGTCATATCAAGTGTGTCACATCCGGCTGTTGCTAAATATATATTGTTACCTTAAAATGACTTCGATATGGATAACCCTGCCGGAGGGATCAGACGGATTCTCCGGGGCATCTTCGCTGTCGTGACGGCGGTCTGCTGCCTCGCGGTTTCGCGCGAGGCGATTTGCGCCGATGTCATCAAGGCCATATCGAAGGAAATCGAATACTCCGACGGACTCGCCAGGACCGGAGTAGCAGAAAATTCCCCCGAAAAGCTACTTACCGCCCACACCACCATCGCCAACCTCGACCAGACCATCCGCAAACTCAAGACCCGCGAAGACCTCATACTGTTTTCGCTCGCCGAGGCCTACGAATATGTCCGCATGTGCCCTTCCGTGCATCTGCTCCAGATGTACAAACAGGCATCATTCAAGGGCAGTCAGATCAACTGTGTCGCCGAGAGCGTAAAATACTTCAACCGCGCCATCGACACCGCAAAACTCACAAAAGATAAGGCTGTCATCGCCGACACCTATTTGCTTGCCGCCATCGGAGCCGACCGGCTCAAGAGCAACCTCGATGGAGCGCCCGGCGCTGACTCCAATAAACATTTCCGCCTCGCCCGCGAATGGGCAAAAAACTCCGTCTCCACGGGCGCAGCCGCCGAAAGCGCAAAAACCCTCCTGCGGAAACTCGACGGCGAAGATTTCCGCCACCGCGCCATCATCACCGAATCCCAATTCGAAACAATCGTCAAAATGCTGATCCTCGACCATAATTTCGCGCGAGATTCATTCCCGAGAGTGGAGACCACACCCACGACTCCCACCGCGTCGAGTAACATTCCGGTCGTATTGCCCCAGTCCGCCACATCATCGGTCGAAATCCCCACAGCCGCCACTGCTACGGCACAGACCGCCGCAACAGCAACCCAAACGGTGAACACCCCCGCCACCATATCCCCAAAACCTGCCACGCCGGCACCTGCCAAACCAGCGCCCACACCCGCCGCCACTGCCGCTACATCAAAAAAAACCGCCGTCACAAGCCAGACTACCGCAAAAAAACAGAATCGCGAAAAAGTCGACGCACCCAACGTCAAACTCCCCCCCCTACCCAACGATACCACCCCAACATCCAAAACCACACCAAAACCAACCCCCGCCAGTTCGGCCCCCACGATGGTAAAAGACAACTCTCAGCCACTTGCCGCCACCTCCACCGCAAACATCCAGCCATCCATCGCTACCGCACCAGCCACCGCAACCTCAACAGCAAAAGCCAAATCTCCCGCATCGACGACAACCGCCACGGCAACACCACAAATCCCCCCTGCCCCCTCGCCTCTGCCTGACTCACAGCCACCCGCAACGGCGACCGCCACTCCACAGCTTCCGGATGTCGCCACACTGATACCCGAACACCCCGCCGAACCCGCCAAAGACCCCGAAGTCGCCACCATCGGCGTGGCACGCCTCGTCGAAGCGCCCACCGCCGGGCAAAACGCCATAAAACCATTCTCCGACGAAGACGCCTACGTCGACTACCGGTGGCGCTTCATGGTACGCCGGCCGGACGACTCATGGACATTTCGCGCCGCTCCTGCCATCAACAGACACGACTTCCAACTCACCATCGTCAAGACCCAAAAAACCGAACAGACCGGCTCGGGACTCAACATCGTCTGCCATACGCTTGACGCAGAAGAAACCCTCATCCCCCTCTCGACTCTCGTCGATAAAAGCACCTCTCTCCTCAAAAAGGCAGGCTACGAGCTCGTCTCCGACAAACAGGTCTCGATCAAGGGCGTAGTCGCGCGCGAACTCATCCTCACCCACAGATACAACGAGCTCATCCCCGCGAAGGACAAGGTGCAAAACCAGCTTGTCCCTACCGGCGAAAAACTCGTCTCGCGCCTCTACATGCTCACGGCAGTCTCCAACGGAATACACTACATCATCACATTCTCATCTCTCGAACAGGACTACTCCAGGATACAGGGCATCTACACGGCCATCGCCGCCACGATCGAATTCTTCTGAGTACCCGCGCCCCACCAGTGACACTTGGTGTATAATAACCCTACAAAACCGGGCAATTAGCCACACGCCGCGCGGCGTGCCGTCTGACACGGAGAGTCGGTTCGATGCAGACAATTTGCAGAGTCACACCCGAAGCCATTCTGAGGACAGGCAGCGAATACCTCGATGTCGAAGGACTCGACCTGATCCGCCGCGCCTACGAATTCGCCCAGGAATGCGACCGCAGCAACGATGTCCGCCGCTACTCCGGCCAGCCAGCCATCACGCACTATATCGCTGTCGGCGAAACCCTCGCACGCTGGCACATGGACGCTCCCACCATCGCCGCCGGCATCCTCCACGACGTCAAGGAAGACTTCAACATCCACAGCCTCCAGGTGCGCGCTACCTTCAAGGACAAAGTCGCCGCCTATGTCGACGGCGTCACAAAACTCAAGAAATTCGAACTCCCCGAAAAAGCTGACGAAGACTCCGCATACTTCTTCAAGGTATTCCTCGCAGTCGCCGAAGACCTCCGCGTCGCCATCATCAAAATAGCCGACCGCCTCCACAATCTCCGCACTCTCAAGTATCTGCCCGATCACAAACGCGTCAAAAACGCCATCGAAACCCGCAACATTTTCATCCCCCTCACGTCCCACCTCGGCATGGACTACCTGCGCGAACGCATGGAAGACGTTTCCCTCAAATACGAAGACCCCGAAACCTATGACCGCGTGTGGTCATACATCAAATCCGTATTCCACGACGAAAACTTATTCCTCAAATCCACCATCGCCGCCATCCGCGAAGACCTCAACGACCTCCATGTGCCGGCCCGCCTCAAACGCATGCGCTACGGCGTATACACCACAAGCCAGCTCATGCTCGAACAGGGCCTCGCATTTCCCCGCACCGGCTACATACAGATCACAGTACTCGACGAAGACAGTTGCTACAGCGCCCTGCATGCCGTCCACCGGAAATTCCGCTGCGTCCCCGGCATGTTTCAGGACCTCACCCAATATCCCGGCGACAACCTCAAACGCATGATCGAAACCGCCGTCTACGACGACCACGGCCGCCCCTTCCATGTCCGCATCGTCACCCCCGAAATGGAACTCACCAACCGCCTCGGCGTCATCCCCTACCTCTCCGCGCGCACCGACCTCGAAAAACAGGACTTCCTCCAGGACCGCGTCATCGAAACCCGCAAACTCATCAACGAAGTCCGAGGCAAGCTCGGCCTCAAAGCAAATACCACCGGCCTCGACCTCATCATGCAATTCATGCAGAAAAAAGTCTACGTCTCTCTCGGCAACGGCAACCGCATCGGACTCCCCGCAGGCGCCGCCGTCCTCGACTACGCCTTCGCCATCAGTCCCGAAACCGGACTCCACTTCAAACGCGCCATCCTCAACCAGATCGAAGTGCCACCCGGAGCCTGCCCTTCCAACTGTGACCAGCTCACCATCGAAACTTCTCCCGAACAGACCGTCGCCCCGACATGGCTGCTCCACTCCCGCATCGACGACAACCGCGCCGTCATCATCGACGCCCTCAAACAGCTCCCCAATGACGTCGCCACCACGCTCGGCAAAGAGTCGCTCCTCTCTGAAGTCATTGCCCGCAAACTCATCACTCTCGGCACCGAAGCCGAACTCGAATCCTTCCTCGCTCCCGTCTCGGAATTCATGGGCATGCCGTCCGTCAACTCATTCTACCTCACCATCGGCACCGGCCTCTTCACCATCGAAGAAGCAATCGAAGCCATCAAGGAACAGCACCGCCGCAATGTCATGATCAATGCCGCCGAACTCGACCACGCCATCATCTCTCACCCGGTGTTCGGCCATGAATATCACCACCAGATACTGTCAGGCTCCAAGACCGGGAAAACGTCCGTCATGCTCTGCAGCCACTGCACTCCCGTGCCCGGTGACATCATCGAAGTGATGACCTCGATGCGCAAGTGTATCCTCCACGCCCGCAACTGCAAAAAGGTCAACCGCCTCTTCGCGCGCAGCCGCCTGTTCAATGTCGAGTGGAACAATATCGAAGGCCTTACATTCCCCGCCCGCATCAAGGTCAAGGCTTTTCCCAGTGACAACCTGCTCGCGAGCCTCACCAAGGCCATCACCAACAACGGCGCGCGCCGTATATCTCACAACGCGCGCACCCTCGGCGACGGCATGGAAATGACCGAGCTCCTCATCAAGGTCAGCAGCCTTTCCACCATCAATGACATCTGCAACGAAATCCTCACGATCCCCGACGTAATCATCGCCACACGAGTCTGAATACTATTCGCTGTCGCCGTTGCCGGCTTCGTCGTCCTTTTGCAGTTTCAGGACGTATGCGATTTTCTGGAATGTCGATTTGACTTCGTTGGTCACGCCCGTGTAGAAGTCGAAGGTCATGCCGGTAAGGGGCCGGATGTGCCAGAGATTCATGAATATTTCGCGCGAAGAGGGTTTTTCGACGTTGCGGACTTCGTGGACGGTGGGCATGAACATGAATACGAATGTCGCGCGAAGCAGTGTCGAGCAGAGAAAAATGAATTGCAGCGGCGAGTAGAAGATGATGGTGATGGCGCCGGTGGTGAGCGTGTCGGGAGCGTGCGCAGCGACGACTGCGCCTGCAAGGTTGCCGAGGCAGAAGCCCGTGCTGTTGAAAAAATTCATGTAGGCAGCGTATCGCGCGCGCTGCGGCGGCGTGACGGCGTCGAATATGAAATTGGCAGACGCAAGCTGCCACCCCGCCCATGTGAGGCCCGATACGAGCTGGATAAGGATGATATAGTTGAACTCCTTTGTCAGGAACCACAATAGCGGGATGAACGTGATGATAGTGCCGGAAATCTGGAGCACGAGCCGGTTGCCGAAACGGTCGGAAAACGGCCCCCAGCGACGCATGGCGAGAAATTGCGACACGATGAACATGCCCTGCGCGAGTGTGTAGTGCAGGTAGTCGAAATGCAGGTCGCGCAGCATGTAGACAGCGAAAAACGGCGATGAAAACTGCACGGCGAAAGTCATGAGTCCGGCGATGAATACGAAGTGCGCGAAGTTGGATTCGCGGCTCTGGCGGATAAATTGCAGAAATCCCAGAGATGAGTCCCTGACAGGTCTGAATGGAGCGTCATAGTGGCGGCTGAGGCCGTATACGGAAACGAGGCGGCTGAGAAATGCCGCGAAGAGTATGATCGCGAATCCGTTCACTGCGGAGTCATGCTTCGAGAAGTATTGCAGGATCAGGCCGCCCGCCGCGACTGCGAGGAATGTCAGCACCTGGGCCAGTCCGTTGCGTTTGCCAAAATATTCGCCGCGGTCGTCGTCGGTCGTGAGGTCGCCGATGAGACTGTTCCACGCCGGGATGCCGACGCCGTTGACCGTGTAGTAGACGATCGACAACAGCAGAAAAAGCATTGGGCTGAGGCTGCCGAAAAGCGCGAGTATGCAGAGGGTCAGCAGAAAAACCGATTGCATGGCGGCAGCGGCGACGACGATCCGCTTGCGTCTCGTGAAGCGTTCGACGAAAAATATGCCGGCAAATTGTGAGAAGGCCACGAATGCCTGCGGCGCTGATGTGAAGAGTCCGATCTGGTAGTTGGTGGCGCCGATGGCGACGAGCAGCGGGATGAAGTATGTTTCGCCGAATCCGATCATAGCGGCATAGCCGCAGCCGTCGACGATGCTGTATTTCAGGCTCCGTTTGCGTTTTCTCTCGGGTATCTCGAAGTGGTTTTCCGTGGTCATTGCGGTGGGTGTTTCTCCGATGGGACGCAGTTGTGCCGGTGTGGCATGCTCCATGCACATTTTATGCCGTTGTGGCGTATTTTTCAAAATGCCATAAGGCAAATGAGATATTGGAGTGGTTATTTGCCGGAAGCGGCGGTGGCCGTGAGGATGTCCGAGCAGAATGGTGTAAGAGTGTCATCGCGCGCGCCCATGACGACGATGGTATCGCCGGTGCGGGCTGCGGCGGCGATGGCGGAAGGTATGGCGGAGCGGGCGGGGATAAATCGAGCGTCGTGGCCGTTTGCGGTAAGTGCGTCGATGATGTCGGACGATGAGATGGATTTGTCGGCGGTGCCGCCGGCGTAGTAGATTTCTGGCATTATGAATATGTCGCCTGGGCGCAGGGACGAGTGGAGCGCGGCGACGAGGTCGTCGAACATGAATTTTGTGGGGCCGAATCCGTGTGGCTGAAAGACAGCGATGATGCGGCCCGCGCCGCAGTCGCGGAGCATGGTGAGTGTGGCGCGTATTTTGTCGGGGTTGTGCCCGAAGTCATCGTAGACCGGGATGCCGCCGGGGGTGGCGCCGATGAGGTCGAAGCGTCGTGCGATGCCCGAGAATGAGGCGAGGCCGGCGGCGATGGCGCCGGGGGGGATGCCGGCGGCGGTGGCTGTGGCAATGGCTGCAAGTGCGTTTGAGATATTGTGACGGCCGGTGACGGTGGTGCCGTACTGATGTCCGTTGACAGTGAAGGTCGCGCCGGTGAGGTCGAAGCTGATGTTTTCGGCGCGGAAGTCTGCGGGTGAGTCGATGGCGAATGTGAGGCGGGAGCAGTTGGGCGCGGGGATGGCTGATGCGTGAGGGCAGTCGGCGTTGACGATGACGGCGCTGGTGGTGTTGGCGGCGAAGGTGGTGAATAGTGATGTGAGCTCTTCGATGGTCTTGTGGTCGCGTGATATGTTGTTGATGACGGAAATTTCGGGATGGTAATTGATGATGGAACCATCGCTTTCGTCGCTTTCGATGATGATCCATTGGCCGTCGCCGATGAGGACATTGCCGGGTGAGTCTGGTGACAGGAAATTTTTCATGCGGCCGCCGTTGATGGCCGTGGGGTGTAGAGCAGCGGAGTGGAGAATGGCGGCGGTCATGCCCGTGACGGAAGATTTGCCGCTGGTGCCGCCGATGGCGATGCCGCGTGCGGCGTTGAAGATTTCGGCGAGCATCTGCGCGCGGTGGATGACCGGGATGGATAGTGAGTTGGCGGCTGCGATGTCCGGAACGGTGTTTTCGATGGCTGTAGATGCGACGACGCGCGTGATGCCGGGAGTGACGCCTGAGCCGTCCTGGGGATGCAGGGTGATGCCTGCGGCTCGAAGCTGGTCGAAGAATTGCGGGGTGAGGCCGCGGTCGCGGTTGCGGTCGGAGCCGTGGATGGAATATCCCCGCGCGGCGAGGTAGAGGGCGATGGGGCTCATGCCGCTGCCGCCGATGCCGATGAAGTATATTTTTTCGCTCATTTTGTATGTCCTGCGGATTGTTCAGGGGTTGAGCACGCTGATACGGGGCTCCATGCCCGAGCGTCGGAAGAGGACGAGGAAGTCCTGGATGGTGGGTGGGTTTTCGCGGGTTTTGCCGAGTATGGTGGCGTAGACGCCTTCCATGGTGTTGGTGCCGAAGGAGCGGCCTTCGAGTTCGGGTGTGGTAGTGACGAGAGTGGAGACGCCTGCTTTTTTGAGGGCTTCGACGTTGGCAGCGGTGGTGGTGTTGGTGATGATGACTTTGCCTGTCATGTTTTCGGGCATGTATTTGTAGATGTAGAGAAAGTCGCCGGCGATGACGTCGGCCCACTGGAAATGGTTTTCGTAGCGTGGTGCGCGTGTGCGCTGTTTTTTGCCTGTGGGGTAAATGATTTCAAATGGGAGGTTGGTAACGATGGGGAGCAATGACCGGCCCGCGAAGTTGAGTGAGGCCATTTTTTTCATGATGATGGGGAGATTGAGGCTGAAGAGGAAGTCGCCGAACCTGACGTCGCATCCGACTTCGCAGAGCGCTTCGGCCATGCCGTAGCGGTCGATGCCGGTGACGAGGAGGACTTTCGAGTTTTTGCTGAGATACCGGCCGTCACGGGCGAGTTGAAATATGATTTCTTTTTCGATGGAGTTTTTGAGGATGCCGCCGTCGTAGACCGGGGTGACTTTCGCGGCGTTGGCTATGCGGAGCGCGTCGCGGAAGGCAAATCGTTTGTTGCCGGTATAGACGTAGAGGTCAATGCCGCCGAGACCGAATGCGTCTACTTTGCCGTCGAGATTTTTGATCATGTCGATAGCTTTGTCGATATCGCCATCGGTGCCGATGCGTTCGATTTTGAAGGGTACGCCCATGATGTCGGTTTCGACTGAGTGGTCACGTTCGGAGGATCCTATGCTGACGCTGATTACGTGCCGCTGTTTTTTCGATTTATTCATTTTTGGCTTTCCGGCATGAAAAATTCTCCGCGACAGTGAAGGGCGGAGTGAGAGGTGTGAGATGGAGAAGATGATCGCTCGGAGTGCATGTTGAGGTTATGCGGCTCCGATCAGGCGTTCGACTTTCTCGATGAAATGTTTCGGCTGCATGGGTTTTTCGGCATAGTCGTCAGCGGTGAGGAGCGTGCCTTTGAGGCCGAGTTTGTCGATCATTTTTTCGCTGATGATGCTGAATATGAGGATGGGGATTTCCGCGAGATGTGTGGAGTTCTTGATTTCGCGGCTGATGTCGAGTCCGTCGATATCGGGGAGCATGATATCGAGGATGATAAGGTCAGGATTGATTTCGCGGGCTTTTTCGAGACCGTCGCGACCATTGAGTGCTATGAAAGTTTCATAGTGGGAGGGCGCGAGGAGAGTTTTGAGCAATGCGATCTGGTCGAAGTCGTCGTCGATGATGAGGATGCGTTTGCGATCAGCGAAGATTGTGGGCGCGGTCTGCTGGCGGAGTTGTCCGGGAGCGGGACGTGTGGTTTTTGCTTTTGATTTTGGTGGCGCGGTCTGCTGGCTGTCGATCCAGCGGGCATCGGATTCGAGGATTTCGCGGACTCCGAAGGTGTTGAGTTTTTTATCGGTGAGGAGGTGTTTGATGTATTTTAGCCTGTTGACGTCGGCTTCTGAATAGTAGCGGTCTTTTCCCTTGCGTGACGGGTTGATGAGTCCTTTTGCTTCCCAGAGGCGGAGTGTCTGTACGGAAACACCGATGATGTCTGCGACGACGCCTATCGTGAAGAGTGGTTTTGACATGTTATCCATGATTGCTCCATCATATTTGGCAAATCATGCTCCGGAAAGCGGACCGGGCAGTTGTCGGATTGGGCAAATTATACCACCCGGAAAGCGTGCTTTCAATCGGGTTTGTTAAATGTCGAATCGGGTCTGATATAATTATATGATTGAAATTGACGGCGTTGTTGTAATAATTTATATGAGAAATTGTATGCTGAAGCGCATGGCCTGAAATCGTGCGTCGGAGAAACCTGGGAGAGCATGAAGCCAAGACACGAAAGCGTGCTTGAATATGTGGTGCAGGACTATGTGCATACGACGGTGCCCGTCGGGTCGCATCGTATCGCCGAGCGTCTCGATCTCAGCTCGGCCACTATCCGCAATATTATGCAGGAACTCGAACGCGAGGGCTACCTTGAGCAGCCCCACACGTCGGCCGGCCGCATGCCGACCGATCGTGGCTACCGTTATTTCGTGGATTATCTCATGAAGGAGTACTGTCTCGTCGAGGAGCAGGCGATGGCTGTGCAGATGGCGATCGACTCATTGCGTTATGAGATAGAGGAACTGCTGCGGCGCGTGGCCAGGCTGCTTGCCGAATGGGCGGGTTGCATCGCGTTTGCGGCCATGCCCGAGGAGACGCTTTGCCGGATCGAAAAAGTCGAGATCACGAAAATCTCGGCCAGCGGCGCGCTGATCATTCTGCTGCTGAGCAATGGTGTCGTGGAAAACAAGTTCGTACATCTGCCGATGGCGTTTGACGATACGCGTCTCGCGCGATTGTCACGCATCATCAATACCAGGCTTTCAGGGCTACAGGTAGGTGATGCCGACCAGAGACTTCTCGACGAGGTGTTTTCGGATATACGCGAAATGGAAGCCGGGTTTTCCTCGGCCATCAGGTATATGCTCATGAAGCTGATGTTTTCCATCAGGAGCCGCGTCATCTACGAGGGCGAGGCCAAGATACTCCGGCAGCCGGAATTTCGTGATGCCAACAAGGCGTCGTCGATCCTCGAATTGCTCGACTCCGGCCATGATCCCGCGGCGGCCATGCTTGCCCCTTCGCGGCATGCTGGCGCGCAGGTGACCATCGGCAGCGAAAACCGTATCGAGGAACTCCACGACTGCAGTATCATCTGCTCGTCGTTCCGCCTTGCCGACAACACCACCGGCGCGATCGGACTCCTCGGTCCCAGGCGAATGGAATACTCAGGCCATATCGGCATTACCAATTTCATAGCAGGCATGCTGACCCGCGTGTTCTTCAGGGAAGGCCTGTCCTGATGCGTCTCGCCGCCGCTATGACATCTGGCGACTGGCTGGCGTGATCCCGCAACGACTATTATCCCGCACGTCCCGGGAGGCGTGCGCTTGAGGAGAAATGATGAGCAAGAAAGATTATTACGAAGTACTCGGAGTGTCGCGCAGCGCGACACCGGATGAGATAAAGAAAGCATACCGCCAGCTCGCACGAAAACTCCACCCCGACGTCAATCCGGGCGACAGGGAGGCCGAAACGAAATTCAAAGACCTGTCCGAAGCCTATCAGGTGCTGAGCAACGATGAAAAAAAAGCGATCTACGACCGCTACGGACACGAAGGATTCGAAGCTGGCGCAGGCGGTGGCGGAGCCGGATTCGGCGACTTCGGATTCGGCGGATTTGGTGACATATTCGACATGTTTTTCGGCGGCGGCGGTCAGCAGCAGCGCGGCTCGCAGCGCGGCCCTTCACGCGGAGCCGATCTAAGATACGACCTCCAGATTTCCTTTCACGACGCGGCATTCGGCGTCGAGCCCGAAATCGAAATCCCGTCCTATGACGACTGTGAAAAATGCCACGGCACCGGCTCGGCCTCGGGCGCGGCTCCGACCATTTGCGCTCACTGCGGCGGCTCGGGCGAAGTGCGCCAGGCACGCAACACCGTCTTCGGCCGCATGGTCAATGTACAGACCTGCCCGGTCTGCCGCGGCGAAGGCCGCATGCCGGCTGATCCCTGCATCGCGTGCAACGGCACCGGCCGCATGCGCGTCAATAAGAATATCAAAGTGAAAATCCCCGCCGGCATCGATTCCGGACAGCGCCTCAGACTCGTCGGCGAAGGCGAAGCCGGCGACCGCGGCGGTCAGCGCGGTGATCTTTATGTCGTCGTTTTTCTCAAGGAACACGAACTTTTCAAACGCGAAGGACAGGATGTCTTCTGCGAAATCCCCATCAGTTTCACCCAGGCGGCGCTCGGTGATGAGATACAGGTGCCTACGCTTTACGGGCCGGAGAAACTCAGAATCCCCGCCGGCACCCAGACAGGTACCGTCTTCCGCATGCGCGAAAAGGGATTTCCACATATTCGCGGCCGGCACAAGGGCGACCACCACATCTCCGTCAAGGTCATGGTCCCCTCCGGCCTTTCGTCGAAACAGAAAAAACTCCTCAGGGAGTTCGCTGACGAATCAGGCGACATGCACCGGCCCCAGAAAAGCATTTTCGACAAGATGAAGGATATATTTTCGATCTGAATACATGCCACGCATTTTCGAAGGATAGGGCTTGTCACAAAATAACCTTAGCAAGATTGCGCCGGATTTTTGACCGTAATCAAGGCGCTTGCGAAGGAGCATACCTAAAGGTATGTAACTGAGCAGGCAACACGGAAGACGGAAAATAAAGACAAGCAAGATGACAAGGTTATTTTGTGACAAGCCCTTAGAGGCGGTGTGATTTGAAAAGGATTTTCACGGGTGACATCACCGGCAACCGCATCACCCGCCCCGACGTGATCCGGCACATGATCAATGTCATGCGGCTCAGACAGGGCGACGCATTCACCGGCTACGATGGGCGCATATCGCGCGAACTCCTCATCACCGGCATTTCCGGCGATAGCGTGACCGTCGATATCCTGTCCGAAAAAACATACTCGCAGACCGGTACGCGCCTGCACCTCACTCCGGCCCTCATCAAGGGCCAGCGATGGGAACTCCTGCTCGAAAAAGCTGTCGAACTCGGCGTCGCCGAGATCACGCCACTCGTCGCCACTCGTTCGGTCGTGAAGATCACCCCTGCCGAATTTATGAAAAAACACGACCGCTGGCACCGCATCCTCGAAGGCGCGGCCGCGCAGTCCGACGGGTTTATGCCGGCGATGAATCTGCCGATCGGCCTCAACGAATTCATCACGTCCCAGACTTCGACCGGAGGTCTGAAAGCCATACTCGTCTGCGGCGATCGCCCGGCAGAATCATTTTCCGGACTACTCGAAGAAGGCACGCGCAATGTTACGGTACTCTGCGGCCCGGAAGGCGACTGGGAAGAGGGGGAAATCATGAGCGCCATCACGGCCGGGTTTGTGCCTGCATCCCTCGGCAGCAGGATACTTCGCGCCGAAACCGCCGCCATCGCCGCCGCCGCCATTTGCATGGGCGCTTTCGCGGCTGTCCCCTACGCATGATGTCACTTCTCACGGAGATTCAAGGCTTATGCCAGCCAAAATTAAAACCGTAACCATCACGATAAACAGCCAGGAAGAAGTCTATGCTCTTTTCGGCCACCGCGACGAGCATTTGAAATTCATCGAAAAAAACACCGCCACACGCATCACCTCCCGTGAAGATTCGATCATGGTCGCGGGCGAGCGAGCCGCCGATGTCGCAAAGATGCTCAGGACATTGCTCAAACAGACGCGCAAGGGCAACAAACTCGAAAAGTCCGACATCCGCTACGCACTCATGCTGCTGGATGAATCCGACACCGCCGCCGCACCGGACTCAGATGTCGAAATCCGCATCGCGGGCGCTCACGGTCAGATCATTCGCCCGCGCACTCCTGGGCAGCGCGACTACATCCTTGCCCTTCGCACATCACCACTCACGATCGCCGCTGGCCCCGCCGGCACGGGCAAGACCTACATCGCCGTCGCCCACGCCGTATCGCTGCTGCAAGCCGAGACGGTCCGCCGCATCATCATCTGCCGCCCGGCGGTCGAGGCGGGCGAAAAACTCGGATTCCTCCCCGGCGACTTCCAGCAGAAGGTCGATCCCTATCTCCGCCCCATCTATGACGCGCTTTACTCGATGCTCGGCTTTGACCGCTGCGCCAAACTGATCGAACGCGGCGTGATCGAAATCGCTCCGCTTGCCTTTATGCGCGGCCGCACGCTCGAAGACGCCTTCATCATTCTCGACGAAGCCCAGAACACCACTAAAATGCAGATGAAAATGTTTCTCACCCGCCTCGGCCGCAATTCGTCCGCCGCCGTCACGGGTGATGTCACACAGACCGATCTGCCAGCCAGCATCACTTCGGGCCTCGTGGATGCGCTTGACAGACTTTCGCTTCTAAGTGAAATTAAAATGGTGCGATTCTCCAAAAAAGACGTCGTGCGCCACGACCTCGTTGCCAGGATCATCGAGGCTTACGAAGGCGATACGCCCACTGACGAATAACGCACTTCCGGGACTGAAAATTGCCGAATAGCGCAAAACCCAAAAAGCTGCGCATCGAAAAAAAAGCGCAGGACAAACGTACAAAGCTCACTCGCGATCTCCGCAGGCTTTCGAGAGACCGGCGGGTTATCGCTTTCACCATCCTCTTTTTCACCGTCTCGGCGCTGCTCCTGTCAAGCCGCCTGGTCACCCGCCAGTACAGGGCAGGCGATGTCGCGTGGCAGGATATCATTGCGACGCGCGATGTGGAATTCGTCGACACAGAGGCCACACGTATCAGAAAAGATCAGGCGGCAAACGCCCAGAGCAGGGTATTCACCATCCGGCCCGAATACCGCGGGGACATCGACGCCCTGTTGCAAACGGCATTCGAGGCCACCGAGGATTTGACTCCCTCCGGCAAAGCTCGCGCAGTCAACCACCTCACGGAGCAGGGACTCTCCCGCCAGACTGCCGAAACACTCGTGACTCTCGACCGCGAAACGATCACTTCTCTCCGACTCAAGACTTTCAACATTTTCAACCGCATCATCACCGAACACATCATATCAAGCGACTCCATTTCTCAATACATGGATATCGTCCGCAAATATGCCATCGCGGAAGGCGTCCCCGCGGACCTGTTCGGCGCTGTCACTGAAATCGTCTCATCCGTCGCTGGCAAAAATGTTATCGTCGACGCCGAAAGCACGCGCCGCAACCGTGACCGGGCTCGCAGTCTCGCCGGCGAGATCAGGACAAAAGTATCGAAACGCGAGATCATACTTCGCAAGGGCGACCGCATAAAACAGATACACCTCGACGCGATGCGGGCACTCAAAATGGGCGCGCCAAAAATCGCCTGGACCAGCATTGCCGGCACCTTCGCTCTCGTTTTCGTCATCCTCTACGCCATCGCCGGCTACCTCAAGATGATGGCAGCTGACATATACAACAACGAAAAGAAAACGCTCATCCTCATCGTACTGGTTTTCCTCACGGTCGCGGGCGGCGTCGTTATCTGCAAGATCGACATGTTTTCGCGATTCATGCTCGGCGCGCCGGTCGGCGCGTTCACCATAATCACCTGCACGATCCTCCGCCCTGTCCTCGCGCTCTATTGCGTGCCGCTGCTATCGGTACTGCTCGCCCTCACCCTCGGCGGTGACATGAGCCACCTGTTCGTCATGCTCGCGGCCGGATTTTCAGCCTACAGATTCTCCTCGCGCCCACGCCAGAAGGACAGTATCCTCAAAGCCG
>CAZQSL010000080.1:0-16945 GCA_964595945.1 uncultured bacterium | reverse complement strand
GCATATCAGCCTTTCTACGTGGTTGAAGAAATATCTGTATATTTCGCTTGGTGGTAATCGCAGAGGTGAGGTCAGAACATTGTTCAATCTGTTCCTGACCATGGTGCTGGGAGGATTGTGGCATGGGGCCAGCTGGCATTATGTAGTGTGGGGCGCATATCATGGGATACTTCTTGTGTTAACGAAAGTAACGCATTTTTCCGATTTTGCAAGCAAAAAAACGATCTGGAATCGCCCTGTCGGAGTATTGATGATGATGCCGCTCACGGCATTTGGCTGGCTGATTTTCAGAGGCGAGAGCATGACACAGATATGCCAGATCACTCGAAGTGTTTTCTGTAATTTCAGAGCAGACAGTTATACATGGTACATGATGCAGTCTGTAATTGTTGTTTTTCTCCTTATGATGCTTATTCAGGGACTGAGATATTTTTCTGGCAAGGACTACTTCCCCAGAAATGTGAATGCTTTTGCCAGATACTCAGTTTGGTCTTTTATGGCGATGATGATTATCGCTTCTCGCTATGAGCATGTTTCTTTCATTTATTTTCAATTCTAATATTGAGAGGATTATAATGATGAGTCCGGATAAGCAGAGCCTTCCATGAGAGATAAAACTGTAAAAACATTAACGATCTTTTCGGCTATAGCGATAGCTGCTATATTCGCGGAAATCGTGCTCCGTGTTTTTATACAAAACGAGATTTTCAATCAGGTATGGTTCACATCTCACGTGTCAAGAATTGACAAGAAATATGGGGTGTTGTTCCGTCCAAATTATAATGGCTATATGGCTCGAATGGCAGATTTGCCGGTGGTCCCCCTGAAACTTGATCGCAACGGATTCAGATGTCAGGCACAATGCGATCATTCTGGCGACAATCCGCAAAGAATAGTATTTCTCGGCGGCAGATCAATGATGTTCGGATACGGGTTGCCAGATCAGGATACGATACACTGGCAGGCATGCAATAGACTCAACCGCCCCGCAATAGTCCACAATCTTGCATTGCCAGGGGTTGATCTTCACAGAAATTTTCTACTGTATCAAGAGCATTTCGAGAATAAGAACCATGCTGCCGATCTTGCAATAATAGTAGTCTATGAATTCAAGAGTCTGGACAATAATGTATTGACAGGCATCTTCCCCGATTCGCTGGATTATTTACCCAAGCATAATAATTTGAACAAAAGCCGTATCGTTACCCACGATGGTACGATAATCGAAGAGAACGTCGGTACTGTATCGGAAAAACTTGGAAAATACACATACAATTCGATTCTCCTAACAGATATTGCAATTAAACTGGACAGATTGTCCCCCAATATTTTATTTAGTAATTTCGCACCATTGAGCAAGAGTCCAATAAGCGATTCTTCGCACATGGATAAATCGACGCAATCCGCAATAACCCGTTCTGATGATTCAAATATGCAGGTGACACTCCGGGAATTCAGAAACTATATTTTACTGTTAGAAAAACATTTTGCGGATGAGGGAACAGATATGCTTGTCGTTTTTTCACCATTTGAATCGGCAGGTGGCCCAGACTATTATAAGCATGCTTATGATATCCTGCCCGCGAGTATAAACAAAATTGACCTGCAGAATCAATTATTCAATTTCAAAAAGAAAAAATGGATCGCGCATGGTCATTACAGCAAGGAGTTCGCAGCAGAAATCGGCAAGCAGATTGCGGGTGTTTCAAATCAAATCCTGCAGCACAGAAGATGAACTTGCCATACTATCCATTGTTTTCTCCAGCAGTTTCACATCGCGCGCGTTCGCTCCGCCCGCGACACACGACAACAGAGCCCAACGCTCGCCGACTTGAATCCCGCCATCTCAATCCGGATTGGGGCCAAGGATTCAAGTGCAAGTGACGCTTTCGCCATAGCTATTGTTATGCGAACATACACTGATGCAATAAGTTAGTCCTGCGCCCAACCTTTTGATTTTTCGACGGCGCGTTGCCAGTTGGCATAGAGTTTTTCGCGTTCGGCGGCTTTCATTTTGGGTTTGAATACCGCATCGGTGGCGCGCGCTTTTTCGATGTCTTTCATGCTGCCCCAGAAGCCGGTGGCGAGACCTGCGAGGAAAGCGCAGCCGAGAGCGGTGGTTTCGATAATGCGCGGCCGGTCGACGGGAACACCGAGGATGTCGGCCTGGAACTGCATGATGAAGTTATTGACGACGGCGCCGCCGTCGACGTAGAGTGATTTGAGTTTTATGCCGGATTCCTTTGACATGGTATCGACAATATCGCGAGTCTGGTAACACATGCCTTCGAGCGCTGCCCGCACGATGTGTTCGCGAGTTGTACCGCGAGTGATACCGACGATGGTGCCTCGTGCGTACATGTCCCAATGGGGAGCGCCGAGGCCGACGAGGGCTGGGACGAGATAGACGCCCGCATTGTCGGAGACAGATGTTGCGAGAGGTTCGCTTTCGGAAGCGTCCTTGATGATGCGGAGTCCGTCACGGAGCCACTGGATGATCGCGCCACAGATATATGCGCCTCCTTCGAGTGCATAGGTGGTTTTGCCGTCGATCTGCCATCCGATGGTCGTGACAAGGCCACTGGTGGTGAATACTGGTGTTTCCCCGGTGTTCATCAGCATGAATCCGCCCGTGCCGTATGTAGATTTCGATGTGCCTGGCTTGAAGCATGTCTGGCCGAATAGCGCCGCCTGTTGATCGCCGGCGATGCCTGCGATCGGAATACCGTCAGGGAGGATTGAAAGTCCTTTTGTGGTCCCCATGATTTCGCTTGAACTGACGACAGTGGGGAGTACCGATGGGGGGATGGAGAGGGCGGCAAGGATTTCTTCGTCCCATTTGAGGTCCTTGATGTTGTAGAGCATTGTGCGCGATGCGTTGGATATCTCGATGGCATGGACTTTTTGGCCAGTGAGATTGTACAGGAGCCATGAATCTATGGTGCCGAACTGGAGTTTGCCTTTTTGGGCGGCGGCACGTGCGCCCTTGACGTTGTCGAGGAGCCATTTGAGTTTTGTTGCCGAGAAGTAGGCGTCAATGATGAGACCGGTTTTGGCGCGGACAGTGTCGGTGAGACCGTCGGCTTTGAGTTTTTCGCAGAGGCTGGCGGTGCGGCGGCATTGCCACACGATAGCGTTGTGGATGGGTTTGCCGGTTTCGCGATCCCACAGGATTGTGGTTTCGCGCTGGTTGGTGATGCCGATGGCGGCGATGTCCGTGCCTTTGGCTTTTGCTTTCTTGAGGCATGCTTTTATTGTGCTGACGGTGCAGTCCCAAATCTCTTCGGCGTCGTGCTCGACCCAGCCGGGTTTGGGGAAGTGCTGTGTGAATTCAATATTGGTTTTTCCAAAGGTGCAGCCCTGTTTGTCGATGAGTAGCGCGGTAGAGCCGGTCGTGCCCTGGTCGATTGCGAGTATGTATTTTTTCTCCATGAAATTATCCCCCCGTATCAGTGTCTTACAGCACTGTGTAGTGTATCACAACGGGGGGGTGAAGGTCAAAAAAATGATGTGCAATGACAACCTGACTGAAGCACACATTGAGCGTTGACCGTCCGACGAAACATGTCACGAATAACCAATGGTTAGCCAATGTCAAGCAAACCGGTGATTCGCGCGGCATGCATGGTGGCAGGCATGGCATCATCGGCCTTGAGTGTATAGGTGATTGTGAGAACGCCGGGCGAAACGGGTTGTGCGAATCGCGGACGGCAGTTGATGTCCGCTATAGCGCGGCTGTCGATCATCAGGCGACACTCTTCTGGCCATGATTGCCCACCGTCGGGGCTGATGGCAAGTGCGACTCCGTATGGAGATACGGGGGTTGTGTAAATCATGGCGAGCCGGTTGGATGGAAGCATGGTTATCGAATGTCCATAGCCTGTAATGCCTGTAAATTGTGGTGATGTCCAGGTGGCTCCGCCATCGTCTGATCGTGAGATGAAAATATCGCCCGCTGTGACTCCTTTGCCTGATACGGCGGTCATGGCGCACGCAAAGCCGGTTGCCGTTGCTACGATTGAAGGCCGGCAGAGCCGTAGGACGCCTTCGCCATCGGGTTCCCTGTAAATGATGCTTTTTATGGACCATGAGGAAGTCGCATCGGAGGCGGACAGCAGTATTACTTCCCACGGCTGCGTGTCGAGTTCGAAGCACTCGATGTCATAATCAAGAGCTGCGAAGATCGTACCGTCACGCGCTATTGCCGGTCTGTCGGCACTCGACAGGACAGGATAGTGCAGTGCGGTGACTTGTCGTGGTTTTCCAAACAGAGGCTTAGTTCCGGAAAAGTCCACCTCAATTGAGTATGCTCCATTGAGGTGCAGGACCCATTGATGTTTTGGGATAAACCGCAGAGTCGGCTCGCCCATCCAGTTGAGGACAAGAGTCGAATTATCGACAAGAAGACATTTTCCGTCTGGCAGCACCGCAGCAGAAACCGATGAGCCGCCTCCCCTGAAGCGTGGCACTGGCAAAGCTGTGTCAGTCTGCGCCTTCAGCCCCGGCGTGCAGCGGCAGTACATCAAAGCGCCGTCGGGATCAAATGACACAAACGGTTTTTTCAAGGGAGCACGATAGTAAAACAGATAATTGCCACTATTCGTCTCGATGAGAAACGGGTTGAACATCGTTTCTTTTTTCTGTGGCGTAGCGAGTGTGAAGAGTTCAACGGAAATATTTGCAATCGACATGTATGGACCTCCGGAAACCCAAGCTGAAACGGGACGGATAAGCGGCGGTGATAATTCCGCGCAACCGCTATAGACAGTTATGATAGAAGATACTTCAAGAGTAACTCATCCTTCAAGCCCCGAGCGTTTTTCCTATGTATATGATCGGCACAATCATTCTTTCGAGAGCTATGCCGGCAGCGATCCAGGCACCTCAGTAATTGTCACTTCACACATCGCCCGGTTTCCTGTTAACGATCACAAAGTAAAGTTTTTCGAAATCGATCGGGTCGAGACAACTGAAATCCGGGTGAAACGATGAAATGATCTCACTTGTTATGGGAGGAAAATCGGCATTTGACGGATCATTGAGGTCTATGAATACTTCATCGAGCCCACATGATGTGAATGCCGTGCGCCAGCGGGACATTGTCCACCTGTTTGTGCGCTGGGATTGGATGACAGGCATGCTCCGCCATTCCCGTTCAGAGTACTTGAACTGCTCATACGGCATGGTATTGTCTTCTGATCTGTGATCATTCACAGCAATGCGGTGGATACTATAGCCACCGGGGCGCAGCACACGGGCAATCTCCCGCGCGGTATCCGCCGGGTCCCCATCGGGGTCTCCGACATGTTCAAGCGTAGTATGGGAAAAAATGAAATCGAAGCTATCGTTTTCGAAATCCATGTCGCCTGAGTCAATGCCATATCTAAAAGATAACATAGGATCGACAAATATAACCGATTTGCCATCGCGCGAAATGGCATCGCTCATGTTTTTACGCGGCTGATCGCCAATATCTGCACCGATAACATTATCATACAGCGCTTCGAAAAGGTATTTGTAACATATCAACTGCGCTTCGATCCCGATGATGTGACTTGAATCGGGAGATCGGAACTTATCTATAGCAACCGTTTCCGCGCCAAGGAAATAATATACGAGTGAATTATAGGGAATTATGCTCCCGCCGATTTCGAGTACCTTTTTCCCTTTCAGAGTGATGCCCTGATCGAAAAGATAACGAATATGTTGTCCATACCATTTTCGCGAACTCTCCTCAAGCGTTCGGGCATGTTCGGTAATTTTCGTGTGGAAAGTATCCCGCAAGTCTTCAAGTTGTTCTCTTATGCCGAATTGAATCGTGTCATTTTTCAGTAATTCACACGCGCCACCATACGCGCTGTCGTAATCATACCGTGTCTGATGCCGGATCAGCAGCAACTGCAAAACTTCCAGAAACTCTTTCGTGCGGACAACGGCCCTCTCAAGGTGAGCTGCTGCCAACTGCGCGTTGTTATGATCAGCAAAAACCAGGCTCGACAGATAATGGAATATATGGACCATGCCCTGATGCCGCAAATTGCCGCCATCTGCCAGCAACGCGACGGCATCATCCATTCTGTCATGCGTGATGTAATGTATAACACGCCTGAGGTCAGCAGCATTTGCCGCTAACAGTTCGAGTTCGTTGGGCATATTGGTGTTCACGGTTCATTCTCCCGAGCAATGAAGACCTGGAGCAATCACTGCGCGTCTTGATATGCAGCCAGAATGTCCAGACACATTTCATGGTACTCTTCCGGGAGAGTATGCGCCTGTGCAAGCTCTGCCAAATCCCTGACCCCCCATTTGGGGCGTCCCATCTTTACATGACAAAACCCGAGAAAAAATCTGAAAAGCGCATTGTCTGGATACATTGCCGTTGCTTTTTTTAAAATTGGGACACACTCTTTGAATTCATCGTTTTTGATCTTCTCTATCACATGAGTAATGATTTTATTGATATGGATTTCTCTCATGATCGCTTCGCTGGAAAATACCTCCCTAAGATCATAAACCTTTACGAGCCGATCATTTTCCGAAGGAGAAGTACGGAAATTGTTCCATCGTGTGACATTTGTGCCTTTGGGGATATGATGCCCTGTCCAGTAGTATTCGGCTTCCCAGAATAGCGGAAGAAATGTCACGCATGGGTCCTGCGCAGTAAAAACAGGCGCTATATTTGCCTGTACTTTATCGAGAAAATCATCTGATGTGAATGCCGGAAACAATACATGGTGCTCTATGATAAGATAATATATCCCTTCCTGAAGATAAGCGTGCTCAATGTTTCGGTAACTCTGAGTAGGAATATACAATTTGTCCTTTCTGCCGTACAGCAGAGAAAAAGGAAAAGAGGTGCAAAGAAAACTGTCTTCTCCTTTCCCCCTGATGAATTGTACCGCCCTGTATATTCCTGAAATCTGACTGGTGACTTTCATTGAGTATGCTATGTTATATGCGGCAATGATCAACAGAACGGGTATTGCCACCAGCACTGGAATACTGACGATCGCTACCGTTGACAGGATGACCATAACGGGGATGAATATGATTATCCCCCGCGTCGCTTTCCACGGTATGACTGACATGAAAGCTAAAAAAATGGCTGCTATCGTGAGTATGTAATAATCCAGCGGACCACCATTGAAAAGCATGAAGCAGCATCCGGCGACAATGGAAACGGAAAAAAAACACCCTGAAGTTTCGCGTATCAGAGACGGGTAAAATCCGTATTTTTCCCTCGCCGGAATCCGCGCGCCTTCCTTGTCGTCTTTCCCCAACATATCACCAAGCCGTTTGAAATTGAATCCAATCCACTCAATGATTTTTTTGGAGTGCGGAATGATCTTACTCTCGGGGAAAAGATGATAACTGATGATGAATGGAAGATCGCTGACAAAGATACAGAGAACCGCCGATGCGAATACAATCAGCAACGCCACGCCTGTCATGACAGGTGACATGACGCCTGAAGCAAGTGCGAATACAATCTCTCCCGCTCCGATTACGCCCGGTATCACTCCCGCCCAGAATGGGTGGAACATTACGACCCCGCCGATACAAAAACCATATCCGGCAAGCATCATCAGCGACACGGGAGTAAATAGAAAACCCGAGCCGGCATCCAGCATGGCGGCCTTGTGAGTCATGGAAAACAGCAACGCAAGCATAAAGGCAAAAGCCATGCCTGACTCTGGGCCGCCCGAGCGTGAGTGGAGCACATGAAGCCCGTTAACGGCAATTGTCACAGCCGCCACCAGACCTGCCGCATTCCCAAAGACTACGGCACATGCCGCATAAGCGGCAATGGGGATAAGTGCTCCCATCACGACCGATGGAATCGCGAGAGCGACATCCGGTCTGACTTTCAGTCTGGACGCAATCCATACGAGGTATACGTGCCAGGCTTTGTAATATGCGTAATGGGTATAGACGATAGCGTCATATTCAGCGACCAGTTCTCTGCGCTGCTCACAGTCCCGATCTCTTTTCGTTTTCGCCAGTTTCCGGGCGTTTTTAACGACGAACCCAATATGGGATGAAGCAGCTATCATTTCGCGGTAATATGCGGCTTCGTCGTATGTGAAGATTCCCTTTTTCGTGAAATTTCTCAGACGCACGACAATGCCGGCCATTACGATTGGCAGCAGCAACATGATTGCATACTGATCGGTCAGTCCCTTGATCTCACCAAGTGTCGACATCGACTGCCTCCGGCTGAGGGCATTGTTTCGCCTACAGTTTTTTCAGTTTGAAAACATATCGTACCGGGGCAAGGACGGAAGGCACGCCAACTCGATTATCGATCCTGAACAATCCATTTACGATACTCTCGAACAGTCTGGAATCGAAGGCCGTCAGATGCCATTCGTCATCCATTCGTTTCGGAGCCCTGTATCCATTGCGCGATGTGCCGATGCGCGGGATCATATTCTTGATGGCATTGATCAATTTTTCATTGGGAATGGTGAAAACCGCTATCCCATCCGGCTTGAGCACTCTCGCCGCTTCCCTGATCACGAGGCATGGTTCGACGACATGCTCGATGACTTCGGAACAAAAGAGATTCGGAACGGACTCGTCGCTGAAAGGAAGCTCTTCTACAAGCGCACGCACAAGAGTGCACTTATCATGCGCGCGTCTGGCGGCCTTTTTCAATATGGATTCGGAAATGTCGACACCCGTGTACTCGAACCCTCCGAAATAGGGAATCAGATTGCCCGCGCCGCATCCCATGTCGAGTATGGATTTTTCAGATGCGTCGTCGAACATTCTGCGGACTGTCCTGCATCTCATTTGCTCGATGGTTCTGATGATCCATGACGGATGATTATGATACTCGTCCGGATCGTACTTCCTTATCATTTCCTCGTTCCAGGAAATGAAATTCTTCTCGTCAGTTCTGTTCTGACTCATTCAGTGCTCCGGGTAACTTGTGCCATTACGTTTGCCCGGCTCATTTGCCGGTCTTGATCCCGACTCCGGTCCAACTGTTTTCGTTGCGGTGATATAGTTTTACATCGGTGAAGCTCTCTTTTTCGAACCATTTCAGAAAATCTTCCTTTTTGATATAAAACGCGATTGGAGCAGTCAGATGATCATGCACTATACCGTGCGTGTGCCCGAAATTCCTTTTCGACAGCCAGTACATGTATGGGAAATAAGGAAGCACTCTTTTCAGAAAGCCAATATTGTATGCGCCTGCGGGAAAATAGAGGGCCTTGAGAAGAGACTGCAGAAACAGCGTAATGAAAAATGAGAGCACCCTGAGGCTGCCGAGTGACAGTTTCGAGGTGATGGCTTCGCGCACTGGAGTGACAAAATCGACAACCCATTTGTTGTTTTCATATCCATATACCCAAGCGTGTCCTATGCCGCCGGGGCGCAATGTTTTACATATAGCGTGAAAAGTAGCTTCTGGATCAGGCGTGTGATGGATCACTCCGATGGAATAGAACATATCGAACACGGTTGCGAACGGAAGGTTGCACAGATCGGCCTGAATCAGATGTACGTTTTCCCTGCCGCGCAACGTCTGATAGGCAGCATCTACGGCATGGCTGAGATCGACGCCGATAGCTTCCGCCGCATTGTATTCCGAAGCATAGTAGAGAAATCTACCCATGCCGCATCCGGCATCGAGTACGATTTTCCCCTCGATATCCTTTTTTGTCAGCGGAGTCATCCAGTTGAGAAATTCTTCTTCGTAGAAATCATACATTTCCGTGAAGGAGTTCCACTGATTGCCGAAGTTTTCGGCCGTTTTAGCGACACGCGGCTCCGTGTAGCCATCCAGAATCCGGGGGATAAACCCTGTTACCGGATATGCCCTGCCACACTTGCCACAACTGAGCGTGCCGGTCTTGATCTCTCCGTTTTCGCGTTCCGTGACTTCGAGATCGAATCTGACCGCGCAGTGCGGACATGAAATCAGTTCGAGTAACCGTTCTTTCATTCTACCATCACTTTCCCAAATGGCGCGTATCGAATCCTGCCGGTCATCGCTTTTGCAATTCGCTGTCGTCGAGATTGTATCGCGTCTTTATGAAATATGTCTGCTTGTTTTGAGATTCAAAATAAGTCCTCATCACGAGTTCGGCGAGAAGTCCCATCAAGATGAACTGAAATCCAAGTGTCGAGAGAAAGACCGCAAGCATGATTATGGGATTTCTGTGAACAAAGACGCCTTTTGCAACTTTTTCATAGAGGCTGTAAGCGGCAAACATAATGGCCAATATATTGAGGATGCCTCCAATTGACCCGAACAGATATGCCGGTTTCGTAAAAAAGGTGCCCATAAATTTCACCGTGAGCAGATCGATGACGACTTTGTATGTGCGACCAATGCCATACTTCGATTTTCCGGCGACACGTGGTCTGTGATTGACCGGCATTTCCATTATTTCCGCTCCGACCTGTTTCGCGTACAGGGGGATGAAGCGGTGCATTTCACCATACAGGCGCACGTTTTTAAGGACATCACCCCTGTATGCCTTGAGCGAACAACCATAGTCGTGAAGGTACAGTCCGCCAATTTTTGAAATCATCCAGTTGGCAAAAACCGACGGGAGTTTACGTGAGATATATGGGTCTTTGCGATACTTGCGCCATCCGCTTATCACGTCGTAGCCCTGTTCGATCAGCTTCAGCATCTCCGGAATGTCGCGCGGGTCGTTTTGGCGGTCAGTGTCAATCGTGATGAGGACATTTCCCGAAGCGGCTGCTATTGCTGCGGATACAGCGGCAGTCTGCCCGAAATTACGTGTAAACAGGATCACCTTGACCCGCTTGTCGGCCTCGGCAATCCTTGCGAGCATCTCACGGCTGCCATCAGTGCTGCCATCATCTACATATACAATCTCATAGCTTTTACCGAGGCTGTCCAGCACCTCGATAATTTCACTGTGAAATTCATTGATGTTGCCAGCTTCGTTGTAAACGGGGCCAAGCACTGAAATTTCCGGGTTTCCGCTTCCCATATTATCTTATCGCTTCCGAATCCGCTTTGCCTGCGAACTGCCACGGCACGCACTATGATAATGTAGTATTGTTAGGGCATTATAAATTTTGAAACAAACAGTGTCAACAGAAATGCTACAGGCAGACATAACAGCCGTTGGCGAAATAGGCATTCACTCTTGGCAGCTTGCTCCCTCCCAATAATAAATGAGTAACCGCCATCTTTGCTCCAGCGGTTCATCCGCACATACGGCATTTGCAATAATCTTCTGGCAGCGCCCTCCATTTGCAGCCATTTCAGGCGACATACTGCATCGCATTTTCCAACTGAATATTGCTCATGCTTGCATGCTCCGCTGTCGCGGCAGACATTTTCTATCTAATCAGACTGCTCTTGTGTTAATTTTCACAGACAATAATTACACTTACACGACCAACTTACAAATTGCGTGAAAAGTATCTTTGATACAATACCTACCCGCCAGCAATAACAAAACAACATACAACATAGTATCTTTACGATTTTCTGACACGACAGAAATATTGGGTCTTATGATCTGTCGCAGGGCTCCGCACCCCGCCGTGATTGACAAATAACAGCGGATCGGTATCCCATTCCGATCAGGCAGTGAAGCCTCTATTCCGAGCAATCGACAATAAACTCTCTCCAGTACATAACAAGGTTCACCCAGCGGAGAAATATGATAATCTGAGGCGTCGCGTCATTTTGGTGACAGGGACGTATCAATATTATCATAAAGATTCTGTAGCTATACTACCGGTAGAGTGCTTATTGGCTACAATTATTAGTTGCTGTCTCTCATTTTTCATTGAAATGGAATAGCAAATGAGTATATTTTTTATCAATACACTATAAGGAAGGTATACTCATGATTCATCACGATATCAGCATCAATGTCCTGGAAGCAATGATTGGTGAAGACATGCGCAGAGAGGTTATAGACTATGCTGAAGCAAAGAGTGTATCACTGAAAGAAGCGATTATTTCTCTTTTGTTTCTTGGTCTTTCCTTTGATTGTTCCAAACCTCAAGCCCGCGCTCTAACAGGTATAGGAGCTGACCGCTAAATGTCCTGTGCTCGTTGTTAGCGAGTTCTTCGATCGCCTCTACTAAATCATCAGGCATTCTTACTGCTTTTGTAGTTGTTTTGTCTTTAGTCATTATAAACCCCGCATTTGTATTACATTGTAATACACAATTGTTCCCCTGTAAATATTGTTTTACTGTATTGACCGCATAGCCGCGTGGGTGTATAATGGTGTTATACTACGTTATAAGAGGTTATACGGCATGCCGAAAAACATTTCATTTCAAGTACCTGCCAGTCTTCTGAATATGATTGCTGAAACTGCAACAAAGGAAAACGAATCAATTACAGAAATGATAATTACGCTGCTTTATACTTCTATCAACTCAATTAATCGAGAAAACGCTAATAGTCAGTCACAGTGAAATGCAGTATCAATCATGTTTCTGGGAGAGTCAAATGTGTTGCACAAAATATGATAAATGTTTCGGGCATCCTTACGGAGGCCGCGGATATAGTCAGAATACCGCAGAATGCAACGATTGTATTTACTACGGAGCGTGCCACGAAATATATCTGTATGACCTGAAAATTGAGAGAATGTCAAAAAAACATATCCGTATACTTGATAAACTATTATCTGAAGCCAGAAAAGGAGACCCCTCCGATATCCTCGACTACAAAGATTCTGTCATGTAGTAGATCGTATGAAATTATCATACACACTGTTGAATCCGGATCGTTTAATAACCTGCGAGGAGTTGTGACATGAAACTGGAGGATAAAATCATATCAAAGATGATGATCAAGAGTTATATAAATCAACTTGATGAAGAGTCAATTAGTATCGTTAGTTTACGTTTGGCTGGATATACACAGCATGAAATCGCGGTATTACTGCATCTTTCGAGGTCACAGGTTGTCAGGCGCATTGAGGCGATAAAATCAGATATCAAAGTTTTTTTTGAGATAACCGGACAATAGCGGTCGTTTTTGTTCCCTTATACATACAGAAGCCAAATGAAAATCACAAGGCTGCGAAGTTTTCAGAAAGGAAAACACAGAATATGGACAAGATTGTTGTATATTTCAGACACTTACTGAAGGAACATTTTTTTGGCACTGTCGTTTTCCATTTCCAGAACGGGAAAATAACTCATGTTGAACAGGTAAAAACAGAAAACGTGTGGAGATATAAAGACTTACCCGCATAGTACTATCGCGTCATTTTGACAGTTATGCCGATGATATGAAATTGATAGTTACATAATTTAACTGCTGGGGTGAAACATGCCGGATTTTCCATATATATTATCGTACTATGAAGGGATAGATTATTCCGCCGGAAAGATGAATGGGCCCGGCTGCTTAGGCCAGTTCGTATGTGCGGTACCGGATAACGAATCACCGGAAATGTATTCATTTCAAGTCAATACCGATCCATCGGTATTATCATTCGGAATGCTGATGGACAATTATGCAGATGGCGAGAGACCGGCTATGTGGCTTAATGGTGGCATATATGGAACGAATCAATTTCATATAACCCCACAAATAGAGCCTAATGATTTTCTTGGGATCGGAATTGATGGTTTACTTTCGTCTGCTGACACTGACGATGCAATCGTTGCTCAGGCGATCAATGTGTGTAATGGTATTCTAAAGTTCAAACTTTTGATATAACAAACAGAAATCAAGGATACAAACCAGCCAAGTTTTTGCATTGAAAACTGGATATGTTTCAAGTTGCATGAAAATACGTAATCGACATAAACAGGGAGGAAAGTGTTGGCATCTTCAATAAGATCAATTGTCGAAGCTTTCATTATGAAGCTTCAAGGCGAAGTAAAGCAGAACACGTTCAGCGTCCCATTCAATATGGTGCCGCCGGATGATTATTATGAAGTGCGGACGACGCCTTCGGTGTTTGTTGTCGGCCCAAAAATAAGCGAAAATCTATCAAAGCGTTTTCTTCAGAAAGAATACACAAGGCATTATGACGGGACACAAAATCCAGTGGAAAACAGCACGATTGAAAAAATTTGGCCGAGATATTACCATCTGGACTTTGAATTTATCCTTGCTGCGGAGGATAGTGGCAGTCTACTTGATTTGCAGCAGGAACTACTCTACTTTTTTGTCGTGAATCAAACCCTGGCAATCAGTGCCGATGAATCATATTATATCACAATGCTTCCGATGGAAAATAGAACTTTGCGGCCCAATTTGTCGAATGTTAAACAGACAACGCTGTACTATAGAATAGAAGATATCCAGATACAGCCAGTTACTGAAATTGAAGGGCATATCGTGATTGATCGCGAATTCAAGATGAAGGACAAGGCAGGCACAAAATCATTGGAAGACAAGATATTTCCGCCACCGCCTGAAATGGCCACGGATATCATAGATGACTGAATAGAAAATATAGATGCCGGCAATATACTCTCATCTGCGTTTTCGGCCGAATTCGCAGTTCACATATCATACATGCAAGAAGCAAGGCCTAATATCATGGTATGGACTTCAGTGAAACTGGGGCGTTTCATATCGATGAATTCCTGTAAGGAGGGAAATTTCTATGGCCGAATATTTGTCACCGGACATTTTTATAGAAGAAATTGAAAGCAACAAACAGAGTATCGAGCGCACAAGCACATCTGTTGCTGCATTCATCGGCAAAGCCGAACGTGGTCCTGTTAACGAAGCCACGCTTATCACTTCATTTGGACAGTACAAAAGCATTTTCGGTGGATATCTGTCAGATGCCTATCTCACTTATGCAGTCGACGGATTTTTCAAAAAGATCAAGGGGAGCTGTTACATCGTTCGTGCCGCGGGTTCTGGTTATGATGCAGCCGAAGTCACGATAAAAGACAATGCAGCAGCTGCTGGCGACAGGATTGACCTTATGAAAATCACTGCTTCATCTCCCGGAGTATGGGGCGAAGAGATTACGGTTACAATCGAGTACACGAGTGGCGCAACAGTATTTGACATGACGATTGCGACAAAATCACAGAGTGAAAAATTCTCGAAACTGTCAATGGACCCTGACAACAGCAGATACTTTGTCAGTATCATCAACAATTCATTGGATATTGTACATGCTACTGATTGTGGAGCAGATGGCATTAATAAAACAAAGATGCCACTTGCGGGAACCGTTAGCCTTGATGGTGGCAGTGACGGCGATGCTGTTGATGCCGCCGGTTATGTCGCAGGCCTGTCCGCATTCGACAATACCGATGTAATTAGCATTATTGCCTGCCCTGAAACCATGGGGCTTGCTGTTTCTGTTACGCCAGGCGAAGAATATGATGAATACGTAACCATACATGAAGGACTTGCCAACTACGCAGAGCTCCGACAGGATGTTTTCGCGATTCTCGATCCAGTCCCGGGTATGGATGCGGCAGAGTTTTCTGAATACGTGGAAGATACAGCAAAACTCAACAATAAGTATGCCGCAATATACTATCCGAATATTGTTGTTTTCGATCCTTTGACATCAAGTAGAAAAACAATCCCGCCCAGTGGACAGATCGCTGGCATTTATGCAAAAACCGATGTGGTCCGCGGCGTACATAAAGCCCCGGCTGGTGTCGAAGACGGTCAGCTTGTTGATGTGCTTGGGCTCGAAACAACTCTCAACAAAAGCCAGTGTAATATCCTGTATCCTGCACGCGTCAATCCTATCATCAGCAAACGTGGCGTAGGGTATGTCGTGTGGGGCAATCGTACGCTTTCCAGCATGTCCGACTGGCGTTCGATCAATGTGCGCCGCCTATTCATCAATCTTCTCGAATCACTTGCCGAAGGTACCGAGTGGGCAGTGTTCAAACCGAATACCTCGGAGCTCTGGGGTGACCTCAGAACCTCAGTAACGGTGTTTCTCAAGGAATACTGGCGAGAGGGCGCATTTTTCGACGGTGGCACGGGCAACTGGCGCGATGCCTTCTACGTCAAGTGTGATTCGAGCAACAACGATGGTGGAGAAAAAGTCATTATAGAAGTCGGCATTGCCCCGACAAAAGCAGCGGAATTTGTTGTATTCCGCGTCTCCCAGTGGGACGGCGGCCGTCTCGTTGACGAAATTGGAGGTAACTAATCATGGCAACTACAGGCACAACGATCAATTATTGGGACAAATACGCATTTATCGTCAAAGTTGACGGCGTAGTCCGCGCGGCTTTCAGCAAATGCTCAGGGCTAAAAGCTGAAACCAACGTCATCGAATATTCCGAAGGCGGAGTGGTAACTCCTCACAAGCAGCCCGGCACTGTAAAATTTGAAAATATCGAACTCGAACGCGGCATGACGGATGATACAGACCTCTACAACTGGTGGGTTAAAATATTCAACTCCGCCTCTGGCACAGGCTCTGCCGATGCCTCTGACTACAAACGCAAAATCACCATTATCCAGAAAGATCGTTCCGGCAACGAACTTGCACGTTTCGTCATCCCCAAAGCGTTTCCCGCAAAGTTTGAAACCGGCGACTGGGACAATTCCTCAAACGAACATCAGATACAGAAACTCTCACTCTGTCACGAAGGCTTCGAAATGGAATAATATTCTATTAGACACATGAGCTCGTCGCCCCTGTCATGATTTCCCGCTGAAACGACGAATCGCAACGGATTCCGTTTGAACCCCGCAAAGAATCAATGCGACCTGAATCTATACACCACATCAGCACTAGGTCTATCCAACCTGTGAAATCGGCTGACAGCTCACCTTCTCTGAAGCCTCTGCAGATACAAGGAGGACGAGACAAAACACTGTCTCAAACGCGCACGCAAAAAACGTGCGTGCCACAAAGTAAGGATCACTGGCCGCTGGCTACCTCTTTCCCCACCGGCTGGTGATCCCCTTTGAGGCCCCCGCCCGGCTCTTCCCCTGCATAGGCCCCGCATTATGCCAAATATGGCGGAA
>CAZQSL010000079.1:0-17028 GCA_964595945.1 uncultured bacterium | reverse complement strand
CTCCCGAAACTCCACCCGCCATCGACGAAGAAGCCCTCTCGGCAGCGATTGCAAAGCAGATCGAGACTGCCGCACAACCCATCGCGCATACGCTCGAAACCCGCATCGACACCCTCGCCTCCGAGATCGCCCGACTGTCCGCGCAATCCGGCTCCTTTTCGCCCAAGAGCGATGTCGCCGCTATCGCTTCTTCCGTTACCGCACTCGAATCTTCTGCAAAATCTCTCGAATCCCGCATTTCCTCCCTGATCGAAAATCAGGCCAACCACATCAAGTCGACACTCGAAACCTATGATCTCAAAACCCGCGACGCTCTGAATGCCGCTACCGCACAGTTCGCTCTCGCCTCCGATCTCGAATCATTCCGCAACGAGTCAAACCTATTGTTCGCAGGTCTCCGTCAGGCGCTCGACGAAATGCCTTCCTCGCGGGACAATGGCGAAATCGTCTCTGTCTTGGAAAAGCAAGCACAGGCGGACATGGCTATTTCTGAATTAAAAATTGTTGCCGAAGACCTTAAATCCGCGCTCGGTTTTTGCAAAACAGAAATGACAGAGGTTGTGGAAAGCAAAATAAAGAGTCTGGAAAACATCCTTATTGAAAACAGAAATTCTGTTGATGACATAGAATCAAAATGCAAAATGAAAATTGATGATAGCATGGCAAAACTGAAATCAGAAACAGGTTACACCCTTGACGGATTGTCCGACAGTCTCTCGCTCCTGAAAGAAGAGCTTGCCGGACAGAAACAGGTGATCGGAGAGCTTGCTGCCAGAGAATCCTCCAGCATGACTCCAGACATTGTCATTCAGTTGTTGAATGGCGAAATAGACAGACACCAAAAGCCCGTTACGGAAATGGTAGATTCGCTCAAGGAGCAGGTCGAATCAGCAAAACAATTGCTTGAAGGTATCAAGGGCGAGATCATCCAGATACTGATGAGACTTGCCGCCAATGGTGGTGGCGAATCCGCCAACACTGCTGTCGAGACAAGGGTTGATTCGATCGAACAAATACTGAAAGCCACAATAGACGCCATTGAAAACAAAATTGTGGAAAACCGCAACATTTACGACGCCTCTTTTGAGGAAATGCGAAAAGAGATGTCCGATGGGCTCGACTCATTGTCCGAGGCGATTTCCATGTTACAGTCCGCGGATGTCTGCGAGCCGCCATCTGCCGGACTGCTCGATGTCAATTCCATAAAAGACGAACTCCTCCCGGCGCTTCTCGCGACTGTCGATGGCAGGATTTCCGCAATGATTGGCGAAAAAGCCAAAGATATGGCTGCCGCTTTCGATGCGTTGAAGGATGAACTCGGATCACTGGCAGCGGCGAGCCAAGTGACAGCGGGCGGAAATGACGAATTGAGAGCCGGTTTGGCCGCGCTTGGTGATAGATTCACGACACGCCTTGCCGAGATGACTGAGACTGCGGAAACTGCGGCAGGACAGTTCAGGACAGTGCTTGCGAAAGTCGAGGACAGTGTTGCCAGAGTCGAGGAGTCCCTGCGCAGGGAAATGACTGACGGGCTGGACGCTCTTGCGGAAACCATTTCGATGCTCCAGCAGGAGGAAAAAGCGACTGGTGATGAATGCCACGTGGTCGATCTCGCGCCGGTCAATGAGGAAATCACCTCACTGAAAGCGGAACTTGCGGACATCGGACAGTCCCTGCGCAGGGAAATGACTGACGGGCTGGACGCTCTTGCGGAAACCATTTCGATGCTCCAGCAGGAGGAAAAAGCGGTCGGTGATGAAGCCCACGTGGTCGATCTTGCGCCGGTCAATGAGGAAATCACCTCGCTGAAAGTCAAGATCGGTGAGCTCGTGCCGCTTGGTGATGAGATCGAAAAATTCGGCGGCAGGATCGGCACGCTGTCGAGTGCCATTGCGGAATTGAAGATTACTGTCGGTGACATTATCGGGAAACTCGAAGACGTGAAGGCCGGGGGCAATGTGAGCCAAGAAACAGTCGCCCGGGCCGTGGATGTGGCGGTCGCGAAGCATGTCGACGAGTTAACGCAGTCCGGGACGAAGGAAAGAATTGTCCTCTCGTCGTCGGATAAACACGCGATACTCGATGTGCTGATGAAACATGTCGAAAACAATCTGAGCGACTATCAGGATAGATTTTCAAGGCTCCGCCGTGAGACTGACGAACGTATCCGTTCGATCACGGAGTATCAGGAAAAGGTGATCCGGGAGCAGAATTCGGCCATCGCGCAACTGCGCGGACAGTCGACACAGGACCAGAGTGCGGCGCCACGGGACAACGGCGAAGACCTCGATACGAGATTCAGGGAATTTGTCGCCGAAGTGATGAAGCAGGTCCACAGGACTCTTGCCGCTACCGAGTGGGCTGACAAGGCGTCGCTCGAAATATTGCGGTCGGAACTCCAGGGCATCGTCAGTGCCAGCCAGCAGAAACTGGAAGAAGCCGTGGCGGGACTGACCGGTGACTTTGAAAAACGTCTGCTCGAAAAATTGCCGGCAGACGCCGCGAGCGAGGCCGCGGAAATGCCTGCGGATATCGCACAACTGGTGCAGGATGCGGTCGCCAGGGCGGTCAGAGCTTTGCCGGCGGTTCGCCAGACGGGCGATCCTTATGCGGCGGCGCCAGAGGTGGACTATGGCGAAATCGAACGAAAGATACGCTCTGTTGTCGATAAAAAAGCCACTGAAACACTGCGAAAAATGGACGACATGCGCAGGGAAATCAATTCGGAACTGCGCGATGAGATGAACTCGAAAATGGCTTTGATCCAAAATGAGATACTCGGCTACATGAGGAGAATTATTCCCGGTGGTTGACATTTCAAGCCACATTAACTTATTAATCTACATAACCTTTCGCGGCGCGTCAGGACGTTGCCGTGGTACTGTATAAAATCAAGGGTAGTGACCGGGCGCGACATCTCCACATGGACCGGAGCGATCACGAACTGGAGACAGACAAATAACATGAAAAAAATCACATTCAGCGGGCCAGCCGGAAAAAAAGACCCCAGGGGCGCAAAACCGGCCGGCAAAGCAAAAGAAACCACCAGCGCACCGGTGGTATCCAACAAGCAGACAGGCGCAAAACCCGAAAAGAAAAACCTCCAGAGCAAGGGCAGCGCAAAATCCGCTCCTGCCGGCGGCAAAAAGCAGTTGAGCAGCCAGTCAATCCTCATCGCGGTCTTTATCGGCGTCGTGGTACTGGCAGGCGGATATTTCGCGATGAACATGCTCAACAACAGCGGCACTCAGCCCATGCCTCAAGTCCCTGGCGCGAACGTTCCAGGACAGGCCACTTCCACCGTGACAGTGCCAGGCGCGGGTGCTGTCGCCAAACCTCCCATCCCTGGCGCTCCCTCCGCCAAAGTCCCCACTCCTCCACCTCCTGCGGCGGTAGCTCCCAAAAAATCCGCCGTCACTCCACCGGCTCCGGCTGTGCCCAAACCTGTCGTAGCGAAAAAACCCGCACCCGCGCCTGCGGCACCTGAAAAAATGGCCGCGAAACCTGCGGCAGCGGCAAAAAAGAAACCGGCTGAAAAACCCGCCCCACAGAAAATTGCTCGCAAGGCATCTTCTCCTCCCGCTCCAGCTGTACCCACACCTGTCGTAGCGAAAAAAGCCTCTCATGCCAAAAAGCCTGTCTCCAAACCGGCTCCGCGCCCCGCACCCGCCGTGGCCAGACCGGCTTCCGCTCCGGCTCATCACAAAGCCGCCGCTCCCAAATCCCGCAATACCTCACGAAAAAAGGCAGTCGTTGTCAGGGAATACCCTGACTACCAGGAAGAGCATTCCTTCTCCGATTTCGAATCTCCCGCGCCGATCAGAGCCCCGCAGACACAAATCTCCATCTCCAAAAAAAACGTCCCCGGCAGCAGACTCGTCGCCACCCTTCCCGGCACTCCGCTATACGAACCCTCATCGCCAACTTCCCGCAAAGCCAACGCGGCTTCTCTCGTCAATCCTGACGACTTCAGAATCCAGCCCAAGTCGATAAACGCCCCTGGCACTCTCCCGGCTCCCAAGACAGCTCCCGCCACCAGCGGAAAAGGCTACAGCACTCAACGCTTCTATGACGCCGGCGCTCTATCCGCAGAAAAGAAACCTGCCGACAGCAACGCTTTCGGCAACACCAAAAAATTCTATATGGTCCTCATCGAAGAATCCGACAACCTCGACGAAGTGCGCGCCGCCGCAAGCGACCTCAAGGCATATTCCATCATCCCCGAAGTCAAAACCGTTAAACGCCACGGCAAAAACGTCTACTGGCTCACTGTCGGCCACTACACTTCGGAAAGCAAGGCTTTCAACAAGGCTCAGGAGCTCAGAAACACGGGATTTGCCACATCGGTGGTGTCCGAACAAGTGAAAAACTGACTTCCCCCCACCCGCCCGGCGGCAATTTCTCCGAGGAGACAGCGCACCGATGAAAACCGCAGCAGCAGTAGTACTCGTACTCGCAATTTTCGGCTACGCGAAAAGCCACAAACATAAACACAAAGAGCAGCCCCCGCCCCCTGTCCCGGTGCCTGTCGTCACGCCCGCATCTCCCGCCATTCCGCCGATGGGCATCACGCTCGGCGCCGAGTGCTACATCGATCCCAATTCGACCATCGACACATCAGCCCAGCAGCGCATCAGGAAATTCGGCCGCCAGGTCGTCCGCACTCCCGTTTCTGACGAAGTCCTCGACCAGGTCACTGCCTGCATCGTCTACTACTCACGCGCCAACATGATCCCCCCCGAACTCTCCGCTGCCCTCATCGCACGCGAATCTTCCTTCAACCCAGGAGCAGTCTCACCCACTGGCGCAAAAGGACTCGGACAACTCATCGACTCGACAGCGCGGATGATGGGCGTCACTGACCCCTTCGATGTCAATCAAAACCTCAAAGGCTCCATCGCTTACTTCAGGACTCTCCTGACAAAATGGCAGGCCGAACCCGACCAGGTCGAACTCTCGATCGCCTCCTACCTCGTCGGCCCCGGCACTGTCGAAAGAGCTGGCGGCATACCCACAGACCCCGCCATCTCACGATACATCACCGACATCCTCGCCTATCGCGACCGCATCAACACAATGTAATATCCCGGCCCACAAACACCGGACGCACGACACACCCGCCAGAGGCCCTTTCCCATGTATACACTCGTCCTCATCAGACACGGCGAAAGCGTATGGAATCAGGAAAACAGATTCACCGGCTGGACCGACGTAGAACTGACCGCAAAAGGACTCGAAGAAGCTGCCGAGGCAGGCCGCGCGCTCGCACAGGGCGGATACACCTTCGACATCGCCTACACATCAGTCCTCAAGCGCGCCATCAAAACTCTCTGGATCATCCTCGAATCCCTCGACCTCGTGTGGATACCTGTCATCAAGGACTGGCGCCTCAACGAACGCCACTACGGTACCCTGCAAGGTCTCGACAAAGCCGAAACAGCCGCCAAATACGGCGAAGAACAAGTCAAAATCTGGCGCCGCAGCTACGATGTGCTGCCCGCATCCCTGCCCGCTGACGACGAGCGCGCACCCGCGCGAGAAGCAAAATACGCCACGATCTCTCCATCACATCTCCCTCTCGCCGAAAGTCTCAAAACCACCGTTGACCGCTTCCTCCCCTTCTGGGAAAACACCATCGCCCCCGACATCCAGACAGGCAAAAAAGTCATCATCGCCGCCCACGGCAACAGCCTGCGCGCACTCGTCAAATATCTCGATAACATGACCGAATCCGAAATCATCGAATACAACATCCCCACCGGCATCCCGCTCGTCTACAGACTCGACCAATCCCTTCATCCCATCGAAAAATTTTTCCTCGGTGACGAAGAAAGAATCCGGGCCGCCATCGACAAAGTCGCCAATCAGGGCAAGGCAAATCCAGCGTGATATATCGCTTGTCCCGCAATTTGCACTTGTTTTTTCCGGCTCATCCCTGACGATAATTATCCTGATTACCCCTGAAACTCAGATAGTCAACATAAGAGCAAGCTTCTTCGCTTCGCTCAGAATGACAGGCATTTTTGCGAATCAGTTCAAAGTGTGTTGAAGTTTGTTGTCAGACTGCATTATACCAAGTTGCGTTCATACAAGTAAAACCAAAGACTAAATGAAAGATTACAAACGTTCTTGGAAACCGCTCAGATGACGGGCACAATTTGTTGGGTTAAGCCCACTTTCCATTAGTCATTGGTTTAATATGAAAACGGTACAAACGGGAAGTGTTATAAGCGATGAGAGTTTTTGAAAGAGGTGTGGAGGAAACTTTTTGCAAAAAGTTTCCTCCGCGAATTTAACTCTTTTGAAAGCTTTTTGGTATCAGAGTTTCCCGGCGATGGTCTTTCTGATTTCAGTAACAATGGCCTTCGCCGTATCCGCGGATTTCGCCACGGTCCCGGCGGAGATTATTTTTGCGCCGGTCAGCTTGGCAATCAGCCTGACGGCCCATGCTGAGCCTTGATTGATGTTACCGGCGAATATCACGTGGCATCTGCCTCTCACCCGCAGGAAATAATTCAGCAGCAGCATGCAGCCTCCGGTCAGGCGTCCCTTGTAGGCGGCGCCGCAGGGTTCGGCCTGTATGCCGCAGCACTCCAGTCGGTCGATCACTTCTTTTTCCAGTTCGCTGCCATTTCCGATACAACAGACCCGCACCGGTTTTTCGTCGAGCAGTTTTGTGAAAAGCCGGTAGAGTGTGGCGTCGCCGACTGGCGCGGAGCGTTCGGATTTCCGGAAGTTCCTTATTTCTTTTGTGTGTTTGAGCGCATTTGTAAATGGGGAGAGTCCGAGAGACAACCCCTGGGCTGCGACCATTAGCGGCAGATACAGGGCGAGAGAAAGGATGTGCTGCGCGAAGAGCAGGGGGGATGTGGTGTTGCGCCAGATGAAAGCGAACCTGTTGTGGCGCCATATCTGCTCGATTTGCTCCCTTTTTGCCGTCGAGGAGATTGTGGCGCCGTGATCGTGGAGGACGACGCTGCGTGGTTCGAAGGCTATGTGCCATCCGCGCTTCCATGCCCGGTATGACAGGTCGATATCTTCCCAGTAGTAGGGAGAAAAAGCGCGGGAAAAGCCGCCAAGAGCGAGAAATTTCTCCCTGTCGAAAGCCGCGTGGCCGCCCGAGGCGAAAAAAGTGCGGCCGGCAGATCGTCCCTGGCCCGTGAAGGGGCCGTGGCGCACGATTTCGGGTTGGCCGCAGCGCCAGAGGATCGAATTTCGGGCGGCAACGATTTTTTTGCCGCGACCGTCCATTGCCATGCTTGCGGCGGCAAAAAGTCCCGTGTCGGCAAACAGGGGGGCCAGGGCGGCGAGGAAACCTTGTGTGACCTTTATGTCGGTATTGAGCAGGTAGAGCAGTTGTCCCCGGGCTGCTTGTGCGCCGGTGAGGCAGGCGGTGGCGAAACCGAGGTTTTTGTCGTGGGTGATGTAGCGAAAACCTTCGTGGCTGATCGTGGAAAGAAAGCCGGTGCTTGCGTCGGCGCTGCCGTCGTCGACGACGATGACTTCGGCGGAAACTGGTTCGGCGGCGAGGACATCGAAGAGCACGGGCAGATTGGCGGCGAGCAGGTCGTGGCCGTTGTAGTTGGGGATGATGATGGAAAACTGCGGTGTGCTCATATTGTGTCCGTTAAGAATAGTGGGGGTCAGAAATAGCCGAGGCTTTGCAGGCGTGACATCATCGCCGGGTCGATTTCGACTGTTTCGCGTGAGTCCTGTCGTGCGGCGGATTGCAGGTGGCAGTCGAGGATGGACTGGAGCGAGCGTGCGGTATCCTGTCTGAGCTGTGAGAGATCGACAGTTTCGCCGGGGTCGGCGGCGAGGTCGAATAGCTGGCCTGTGGAGATGTATTTGAGTCCGCCGGATATGATGGCGTGGTGGTCTCGGAGCATGTCGAGCTGGGGGGATGGGCCGTAGCGGGCGGCGAAATTTTCGATCTGCGCGGGGTCGGCGATCATGGATGCGAAGGCCGGGGTTTCGCGTGAGTCTCCATTGTGTGACAGCAGGCTTGTGCCCGGCAGTTGCCAGTCGGAGGGAGGGGCGATGTCTATGGCGTCGCAGATGGTGGGTAGAAGGTCGGTGTGCTGGATGGTGCGTGTAGTGGGGCATAGTCTGCGGCCGAGGGGAGGCTTGATGAGGAGCGGGACGTGGATGGTGTTGTCGTAGAGTGAGAATCCGTGGAACATCTGGCGATGTTCGAGGAGTTCTTCGCCGTGGTCGGAAGTGATGATGATGAGAGAATCATCGAAGCGGCCGTTGCTGCTGATGAGAGAAAGGATGTCTGCGATCACGTCATCGGCGGCGGCGGCGGCGGCGGCGTAGAGATTGCGGGCGAGGGTGACTGCCGGGGGATCGGGCGTGCGGCGGCGGAAGTATACGTCGTGCCAGTTGTCGAATTCATAGGCTGCTTTTTCGATGTCTGCGGGAGTGGTGTTTTTGAGCAGTGTGTCCCAGTGGCGGACTGGAGTGGTGTAGGGGCCGTGGGACTCCATGATGTTGCATGTTACGAAAAGCGGAGTGTGCGAGGGGGTGTCCGTGAGGAGATGGTCGAAGGCTGCGAGGATGTCGTGTCCGCCGTGGTCGCGGCATTTTTCGGTCCGGGATTTGTTGAGGTTGTTGACGATGCGGGTGGAGAGTTCGGCGAGGGACTGGCCGATGTGGGAGGGTGTCTGATCGCCGAGGTTGTGCTGGATGTCGATCATTTCGCAGGGGAGGGCGATGCGCTCCCAGACTTTTATGGTGTGGTCGAAATGGGCAGTGAGGCCGAATATGTCGGCGAACCACGCGTTGGCGGCGATGCAGGCGGTGGTATGCGTGTCGCGAAGGAGCTGGGGTATCGTGTTGGAGCCGACGGCGAGGCGGTATGACTGTTTGTCTGCGCGATGCGCCGTGGGGTGCAGTCCCGTGAGGATGGATGCAGTGGAGGGGAGTGTCCATGAGGCCGTGGAGTAGCAGTGGGGGTATGCGGCGCCGATGGCGGCGAGTGCGTCGATGGCGGGGGTGGTCTTGCGGGGGTGTCCGTAGCATGAAACGGCGTCGGCGCGGAGCGCGTCGAGTATGATCAGGAAAATGTCGGGGGGCCTTTTTGTCGTCATGATATCCCCAGGGCCTTTCGGGCAAGTTGCCAGTCATCTTTGTCGATCGCTCCGAGTACGATCACGGCTACGCAGTAGACCGCTCCGGCGGCGGCGACTCTGAGGAATACATTGAGGCCGGGAGTGAGGAGCGCGGCGGCGGCCATGAGTGCAAGGCTCAGCAGCATGCGGATGGTGAATCCAATATTTATTTTATGATATGGGCGCATGACGCCGAAGTACGTGGCGATGATGATCGCAGCGCTTGAGACCAGTTGTGTGACCGCGGCTCCCGTGATGCCGTATCTGGGGATGACCAGCAGATTGACTCCCGCGTTGACCGCCGCGATGATGATATAGGCGACGCCGAAGAATTTCTGGCGGTTGATCCCTGTCGCAAACGAGCCGTAGAAGGAGGCATAGACAGTAAAGACATTGGCGGCGCAGAGGATTTCGAATGCGCGCGCCGAAGCGGTGTATTCCTGGCGGAAGAGCCCGCCCATGAGCGCGGCCGCGAGACAGTAGCCCCCGGCGCATATCGGGAGCCCCGTGATCGAGCTTATGCGAAACAGCTTTTCGTAGGTTTTCATCAGCGCGTCGCGGTCGCTTACATAAAATTTAGATATGATCGGATACGCCGCCGCAGAAACCGCATTCTGGATATATGAAACGACTCCCACAAGAGTCATCGCCGCCGAATAATAAGCGACTTGCCGGCTGCCCCAGAAATGCTCGACCACAAGCACGTCAAAAAATGAAAGGACAAAAACCGCAAGCCCCCCGATACCTATTGCCCAGCTCCTGGAAAGCAGCTTGAGCCACTGTCCGGGGTTGATGGAAACCCGAGGAAATCCAGCGCCGCGCAGCAGTCCCGGCAACATCACGGCAAACCCGGCCGCGAATGCCAGAAAAAACTGCCGGATCGCACTGCCCGCCGTCCCATTGTACGCCACGAGAAAATATATCAGCACAAGCGTCGCCACCGCCTCGGCCACCGTCGACCAGGCGATCCACGACATATCTTCCAGCCCCTTGAGAAACGCCATCAGAAATGTCATCACCGAACGGGCGAAAATATACATCGCCATAAACGCCGTCACACGAAACTCCACACTATCCCTGCCCATCAGCGCCAGCACCCCAATGGCCACCCCAAACGCGGCCACCGTCAGCAGCAGCTTGAGCGGCAGCGTCACAGCAAGGATTTCCCCCGCACGCTCACGCCGCACAGCCACTTCCCTCACGACAAGCTGCTCCAGCCCCAGATCAGCCAGCACGATGAAAAATTGCGGAAACGCCCGCGCGTATGAAAACACCCCATACTCATCGACGCTCAGTCGCCTCACCAGCAATACGCCAGCCACAAACATCAGCGCTCGCGCAAGGACACTGCTCGAAAAGAGATAGAAAAAATTCTTAGTAAAAGTTCGGGATATGGACATCAGCCCCTCGCGCCACCCGGACTGCCAGCCGGCGCTCAGCCCCTCACGATTTCTTCTGACCGAAAACCATCAGCACTGTAATGATCATAAACATGAATGCCGCCTGACACAACAGCAGCAACATTCGCACCATGTCGCTCCGCGCGATCACCACCGCACTGATCCCCAGCGTGATCTGCACAAAATAAATAAACAGCACGGCATGCTGCACCTCAAGCCCTATCCCCAATATCCTGTGATGGAAATGATCCTTCCCCGCGTACGACAGCCACTCGCCGACACTCGACACCTTCCCCGTCGCCACCCTCTCCACCGTCGTATACACCATATCGAAAATCGGGATACCCAGCACTATCACCGGCACCCCGAACGACACGATCGGATTCCCATTGGACCAGTCGCCGATCACCCCGATACACGCCAGCAGAAACCCCAGCGTCGTACTCCCCGCATCACCCAGAAATATCGCCGCCGGCCTGAAATTATGCACCAGAAAACCCGCGCACGCCCCACACAGCGCCGCCGACACAAAACTCACCGACGCACGATTGGTCGAATACGATATTATCAGAAACATCCCAGCGGAAATCGCCGCGAGACCCGTCGCAAGACCATCCATCCCATCCAGATAATTCATCGAATTAGTCAATCCCACAATCCACACCACCGTCAAAACACAACTCAGCGCCCGCCCCCACACCGTATGCGGATAAAAATCCAGATGCACCCCGAACGATATCACTATCACCGTCGCAAGCAACTGCACCCCGAGCCGTATCTTCGACGACAGCCCCCCGAACACATCATCTGTCACACCGACCGCAAGGATCAGCGCCGACGCCAGAAATATCCCCTTCATCTCCCTCGAAACCACCGTCATCAGAAAACACGTACCCACAAAAACCACATACACCCCCACCCCGCCCAACAGCGCCGTCGGCGCCCGATGCGTCTTGCGCTTCGCATCCGGCACATCCAGCGCTTCCACCTTGAACGCAAACGCCCTCACAAGCGGCGTCACGAAAACAGCTCCAAAAAACGATATCGCCAGCAGAAACAAATACTTCTCATATCCTCCACGCAGCCCCTCAAGCGTACTCAGATACACAAACCCTCCAAGCGCAAAAGGAGACACCAGCACCAGCATTGTCCTCAGATTTCTTATCATCACACTTTCCCTTTTTCAAACATCCAGAAGATACCTCACCGCCCTGAATCCCTCTGCATATTTCACCCGGCACTGCACTCCCCGGAACACCGCACACGCATTCGCGTTTTCCGTGATCATCAAATGCGGCACATTCGTCTTGTCCACCTGCGACTCATGCAGCCGCAAAAGCCGCTCCTTCTCCCCCATCACATTACATATATCCACAAAAATATCAGGCTCGAAATTCAACGTCGACGGCACCTCGAACATCAGCACGCGCTTCACGTGCCGCGTCGCCGACATCACACACTGCGACAACGCCCTGTGATCCTGATGCGTATCCTCATAATAATTGAACAGCACCATATCCGCTCCCGATCCCCTGATAGCATCGTCCACCAGCGAAATCACCTCACTCGACACCGGCAGCTTAGTGTCTTCCTGACCACCCCAATACACTCCCTTCACTCCCAGAAACTCCGCCACGCGCTCCTGCTCCCTCATCCTCACATCCGCATCCCCTCCCATCTCTCCACACGTCATCACCATCATATACACCCCATGTCCCGCATCCCGCGCCTTCAGCAGCAATCCCCCACACCCGATCTCGATATCATCCGGATGCGCCCCTATCGCCAGAATATTCATCTTACTTCCTCACTTCCGCTCGACAATATCTCACGGCCCTTCACACCGCCGCAATTCATCAGCAAATCTACTATACTCATGTAAGGCTCGAAACCCTCATACCTCTGCCTGTATTCCGGGTGCACATACCGCTGATACTCCAGCCCGATCCCATTGGCCTCGAACATGCTCTCATCCATATATTCCGCCCCGCCAGCGCCAGACACATACACTGTCGCTCCCAGCGCATGGCATATCTCCACAATCCTCCCCGTACTCACGCCGCCTGTCCCCAGCTCACTTTCCACAAACACCCTTGTCCCTATCCCCAACTCCTCCATAAAAAACCTCGCCATCTCCATATTCAATTCACCCAGCCGCTCCCACCTCTCCCCATAAAACCGCTCCAACTTCACCGCATACTCATCATAAAAAGCGCAACCGGCATAACTACCCTCCATAGATTTTACATGCTTTCTCTGCCAGTTCGCTGTATTATCTATCACAACATCACTGATTTTCTGAAAAAAACCACCCTTCGTCACCACCGGCACCGTCAACCACACCGGCCCCCCGGCTGTCCTGATCCTGTTACGATTCTGATACTCACGCTTCTTGTACTGCACATTATCCAGAAACACAAAAGCGTCACACCGCGCTATCTTGTCAAAATACCCCAGCCACGGCAAATACTGCGCCTGATGCACCGCCACTTTCACGGAAATACCATCTCCCCCCATAGATCGATACGATACCGGCCTTGCGCATTGTGAGATTTCCAGCCAGTCTCACAGTATCATGCGAAATCACCAGGCCGGCAAAGGGCATTACACTCCAGATACTGCAAAAAACACGGTCGCAATCACAAAAAATGACCGCAAAATCCCTTATTTCACAAAAATCATAAGCAAATTCACTACAATTATAACATACCCCTTCCCGAAATGGAAAAACCCCTCATTCCCTTTTACTATCCGCAAAAACAGTCTTCGAAACCATTCCAACCCCGTATATGCTGACTATAATTTGAATTGTCCCATGTATGAGTATGTGCTTTTCTGACGCAAACGTTTGGGGATTTGCGTAATTGTCAAATCATATGAAAGTTTTTGGGTAGAGGTCCGGAGACCCCCTTTTTTCAAAAAGGGGGTCTCCGTGAATAACTACAATTGATATTCAGCATACATCACAGAAAAAGTCGATAAGCGACCAGTGAAAATGTCCTCCAGACATGAGCCAAACGAAAAAAGGGCATCTGCTGAGAGATTGCCCTTTTCGCATTTCAGGTGATGATGATGGTGAGATTAGAATTTGACTGCGAGCTGGAGTTTGGTCTTGTCATAGTTTGAGTAGAGACCTTTTGATTCGATGAAGCTGCGTTCGAGCTGGAGGCGAGCGTTTTTGTCGAAATCCCAGTTGACGCCGAGGATTGTGGTCTGTCTATCGGAATCGATCGATGCGCCGCCGCCTGCGGGAGCGATGACTTTGTCTGCGCTGTCATAGCGGCCGACGAGCTGGAGATTGGTGTCGGGGACTTTGTAGGAAGCCTGGAAGTACCAGATTTCGTCTTCGACTGATGCTGCGATGCCGGGGGCTACGAGGGCGGGGATTCTGGCGTTGAGGATGTTGTCTACGTCTACGTCGATGTTGCCGTATTCGGCTGTGACTGCGAATGCGCCGTAGTTGTATTTGAAGCCGCCGCCGAATGCCGTGCCGTCGCCGTTTGTGAGGACTGAGCCGACTTCAGAGACTTTGTCGCTCTCGTTGAACTTGTGAGCAACGATTTTGAAGGAGAAGTTGTCGACGGGTTTCACTTCGACCATGGCGCCGTAGTCGTTGCGGTCGTCGGTCGCGTACTGCGAGCCGAGAGCCTGTCCGCCACCGTTTGACACCCACGCCTTGGTGGTGACCATGTCGTTGATCGGATATGATGCCGCAAGGCCGCGCTCTCTGATGACGAGGCCTTCGCTTGCCATGGATGTGCTGGAGATGAGTTCGTAGTTGTAGGGGCTGATGGTCGCTTCATAAGCGAAGGGGGCAGGGATCTGGCCTGCGAGGATTTCTACGGGTTTGAAATAGTCGAGGACGGCGTAGAGGTCGAGAAGGTGAGTGGAGCCGTTGACGTTTGATGGGTCAGTGTAGACTTTGGCGAATTCGAACTGGGAGACCAGTTTGACTTTTTCTGAAGGTACCGCGATGAGTTTGATCCTGGAGCGGTTGATCTGGAGCTGGTCGTTCTGCTGTAGCCCGCCATCGCCGAATGTGTATCCCATCTGGGCGAATCCGGAGATGTCGATCCTTGCTTCTGCGAGGGGTACTGCCTGTGACATGACGCCGGCTCCGGCGATCATGGCGGTCATTGCTGCTGCGAATAGTGCTTTTTTCATAAAGCCTCCTTGGAAACTTTTCCGGGTTTGCAGGGAGTATTCTGGGGCAGGAGTCCGGCTTGTGTCCCAAGTGTCCACGTTTCCTTGGGGCTTTCCTTTTTCCCGTTATCCATATACTCCGCTGGCTCTTTCACAATTAGTTTGCATTTCGTTCGTCCGGGATTCCAAGTTTTCACCTCCTCACTCCCCATCAGAACTGTTTTGCGTAAACTCATTCAAAAATATAATCGTGTTTTCTCGTTTCATGTTTCTTTGCTGAATTTGTCCGTATCGCGTGATTATCGGGAAACAGGTGGTGAATGCTCGATATTAAGCCTGATTTCAACGCATATTCTCGCGAATACGTTATTTCGTCTTGGGACTTGAGAGTTTTGAGCTTACGGGCGATTGGGGCGGTCTGTTTTTCATCTGTGCGATGTGAAGGGGGCCGCTATTATTGATTTGCATAACAGGCTTTGTTTGTGAGGGGAATGACGTGCCGGATCACTGCTGAAATGACTGGCGGAATATCTGTATATTGGGTCTGGCGGCAAATATGGCTCGATACTGGATATGAGGCGGAGCCTGTTTTTTTTATTTATACGAAAAAATACATGATTATGCCGGTGCATCTTGTTTCCTGATTACCCCTGAAAGTCAGTTGTTCGGAAAATGCGCTGCGGATTATCTTTCCGGAGGTGTTTTTTGCGGGATGGCGCGGCCTGTGTTAAATCTGTGGAGTGGAGTGGCTCCCGGGAGGCGTTCGCAGAAGAGGACGCCGTCCTGGACAAGGACGAATTTATAGTTGTGGCGCAGGATTTTCTGCAGGTAGGCGAAAAGGATCGACTGGTCGGTCGAGACTTCGATGTGAGGATCACGGGGGAGGGCCTCTCTGACAGTGTCGGGGAGGACGGGGGCTTCGAGGACGATGAGGTCGGGCGGAGATGCTTCGAGCTGTGCGATGAAGTCTGGGATGGCGCTTGCGCCGTAGCCTTTTGTGAATAGGGGGATGATGCTGTTGATGGTAGTGGGCGCTTTTCTGTCGGAGAGGAAGTATGTGGAGCTGGAGAGGCCCCAGATGAAGACGGAGTGAGTTTCCTTGAATCGGTTGTTGAGTATTTTTGCGGTGAGTGCGGAGCGTTTTTCGTTGGTGGTGACGCCGGATTTCTGCTGGAGTGCGAGGGTCTGGCGCAGGAGGGGGGGGCTGTTGTGAAAGCCTGTGATGATGGTGCCCGTGATGAGCAGTGAGATGAGCAGAGAATATTGTTTCTGGAATGAGGGGTCGGCGACCGGGGGGAGCGTGAGTGCGATGAGGTAGAGTCCGGGGATGAGGACGGGGAGGAAAGAGGATGCGTCGGATTTGCCCGCGAGGAATAGAGCGAGGGCTTCCAGAAAAATCCATAGTGTGAGGATGGTGCGTATCTGTGGGGATGTAGTGTTGCGCTTTTTTTTGTTGCGGATGGCCGAGATGACGAGGGTGATGGCCGGCAGGATGATGACGAATGCTTCGAGGACGGTTTTTTCTTCGCCGTTGAGTGCGAAGCGCCAGCCGCCTGAGCGTATGACCCATGTGTTGTAGGTGATGACGTTGTTGACGAATCCTTCGGCGCCGTTTGTGTAGAGCAGCCACGCGGTGAAAGCGGCGATGATGGAGAGGAAAGCCGCGATGAAGTATGGGAATCGTTTGCGCAGTGCGAGCGCTGCGATGATGATGAGCAGAAATTCGCGGGCAAGGAAGAGTGAGGCGGTGGCGGCGAGGAGTCCTGCGATGATGGCGATGGAGGGCCGGTGGTCGGTGGTCGATCTGATGATGTATGAGCCGAAGATGGCGCAGAAGGGAAGCATCCAGATGCCGGCGCCGTTGGCGCCGCCGATGGAGCACAGCGAGAGGGCCGTGATGGTGAGCAGGAGGGGGGCGAGGCGCCGCCAGTCTTTCCATGCGCCGATGGCGGTGAGTGTGCGGTACATGCAGGCCGCGGCGATGAATATGGCGATGAATTCGCCGATCAGGACTCCGGGCAGCGTGCCCCAGATGCGTAGTGCGATGAAGTTGCAGAATATGGCGCCAGGCAGGGAGTTGAACCAGAAATCTCTGTAGGGCAGGTAGCCTCTGGTGATCCAGTCGGAGATGTAGAGCGTGTTGGCGGGGTGTGAGGAGAGGAAGGGGTCGAAGTCTGTGGCCATGTTGAAGACTGCGAGGATTGTGGTCGCAAGGATGACCAGTATCAGTCGTTGTACTTGTGTAAAGAGGTCTTTGCCCAAAACGTGCCTTTTCGTGACTTAGTGCAGCAGTGATATTTTATCCGTGCGGGGTGAGTGTGGTCAAATGTATGTGGCTTTTTGACGGAGCGCTACACAAGCCGGGACAAGTG
>CAZQSL010000078.1:0-17098 GCA_964595945.1 uncultured bacterium | reverse complement strand
GCCTGTCGGCAAGCGCGCGGCCATTTGTTGTCATCGAGATTTTAGTGTATCCGGCGGCTGCTGCTGCGCGAAGCACTTCGATCAGGCGCGGGTACAGTGTTGGCTCGCCGCCGTCGAAATCAATGAGCCGCGCGCCCCTGTCAGCGTATTCGCGGATAGCCTTGAGCACATCGGCGTGGCTTGCATCCTTTTTCGGCCGGTCGCCGACAGCACAGAAAAAACACGCATTGTTGCATCTGTATGTAAGGTTGATGATCACTTTGCTGATGGTCTGCAACTGACGGCTTTTCAGCCAGTTGGCATGGGCGAGAATTACGGAGTCGCGGAGCGGCAGTGTGAGGCCAGGAACAGTGCCGTCTTTGAATAGCGGCATCGTGTCGGGCATTGAAGCGATGAGCGAGCTGGCAGAGCTGTCGAGACGGGCGAATATCGCAGTGCCGGGCAGTGGCGTGGCATATTGCACGAGCGGTGTAGCGGAGAATTCGGATTCCATCCGCGAGGCATGAGCGTAAGTCTGCTGCACGGACGCCATGCTTTCGCCGGGAAGGCCGGTGATGTAGTGGATAAAAAGCGGGATGCCCGCCGTCCTGCACCATGCAGCCGTGTTTTCGACTGATTCGATTGACAGTTTTTTCCCTATAACATTCTGGAGCGTTTCGCCGCAAGCGCTTTCGGCGCTGATCGAGAGCGACGAAATGTGGGGTGCCATTTTTTCGATGGTTGCGGCAGTCAGGCGGTCAGCCCGAAGTCCGTTGGGGAAATCGTATTTGAGAGAGAGGCTGTGAAGTGCGTCGAGTGATTCTTCAAAGGCTTCCGGCGAGGGATTCATCAGGCCATCGAGGAAAACCACGCGTTCGGCTTTCCACTTTTCACGATAAGCGCGCAACAGGCGCTCGACGGAGGCTGGCTTGAGGCGTTTGAAAAGTGGTTTTGTCCTGCCGGGATTGGGAGAGCAGAAACTGCAGGGAAAAACGCAGCCGCGGCTGATGGCGGCCGGGAGAACAGGGCGGTCGAGCGGGAAAGGCGGTTGGCGGTTGAGCGAAATGAAAAAGGCGGAGAGGTTGGCCCGGAAAGAGTCGAGGTCGATCATGTCCCATGCAGGCGGAGGGAGGGCGTCGAGGTCGATGTCATCGAGTGACCCTTCGACGGTTTCAGGCGGCAGGGCAGGGGTGTCTGCCAGTTGGCCAAGAAGTGCCGGGAGAATGGATTCGCAGTTGTATTTTAGTATATGGTCGATCTGTGGGTAATTGGCCCGGATGGTTTCCGGCGGTGTGTCGAAGTAGTGCATTCCGACGGTATGGCATTCGGCATATATAATGGATGCGTGAGGAGTTGCACTCTCCATCCAGTCGAAAAGCCTTGTGAGCCAGTCGTGGCGGTACTGTATGTTGAGAAACGGATGGCCGCACACGACGATGATGTCGAAGTGTCCCTGGGAGATCATGTTGAATACGCGTTCGGCGCGGCAGCCGCACCACCAGTAGGCACTGTCGATCTGGATGAACTTTGTGGCAGGTTGCGAAAAGGAGTCGAAAACGGTGATGTCAAATCCTCGTTCGACACAGACAGCGGCGTTGACCAGCATGGAATAATTGACGAAATATGGGTAGTCGATGAAATCTCCATGCAGGGCGAATGGCGGCGAGAGCATGAGAATGCGTGGGGGGGGGACTGGTTCAGACATGCTGTGTCCGATCCTCATTCCGATTAGTATTTACCGCAGAAGACTGGTGCGCCCAGTAGTCGAGTTCGTCTCGAAGGGCGCTGACAGACTCTGGGAAGAAGCCAGTGAGTGGTATGGCGGCGACAGCGGCAGCGAGGTCTTGCTGGCCGTATGGGAAAGCGTGCGTTGCCGGGTCGCGGAAGAGTGTCTGGAAAACGGTGACTGCGTTGCATGACACAATTGGGGGGGGGCCGGTTGGTGTCAGGCGTGGGGGGAGCATCATTTCACAGGGGGAATGGATAGCGGCGAATTCCTGACGAATGATTTCGATCTGGCTTTCATTGAACAATCTGGCGATCATGGCAAACAAGCTGGAATATGCTTCCCGCAGCGCCGCCTCATCGGTCGCAGAAACAAAGACCAGGTGTCTGATTGCAAATGAAAGTGTGCCTTCGCTGCTGATGATTTCCGGAAGCAGTAGATATAGGGGCGACTCCGAGTGGGCAGGTGTAAGGTTGTCGATAAGTGTGGATTCGCTGAGTGGCACGTATCGGCTGGCGGCCGTGACAAGTCCTGACAAGTATATATGTGAACCGTCCTGCATGGGGATTTGAGCGTTAGAGAAATGTGAGTGAAAAGTGCGTGCCGCGGAAATCAGCATGCTGCGGGTCTGCGACGCGAAGTCTGCATCGGACAGCACACCGCTAACGGCAGCCCACGGGATGTGCGGGCCCGAATGGGTGGCAGTCAGCCGGATGGGAAACTTGCATGGAGTGATGGCTGTCCGAAAAATTGTGTCATGAGCGGATTGTATCATACGGTCATACGACTGGGGCCAGCCGGAAAACAGCAGCCATTGGGGGAAAAGAGAAATGATTTCACATGTAGCGAGTTTGTCCCGCGATTCGAGTGCATACCGTAGTGTCCTGGCTATCGGGTCGCTGTCGAGGCGTGAAAGAGCAGACAAGGCGTTGCTGCAAGAGGCATCGTTTCCCGTTGAAAGCCAGCGCACGACATCTCTGATGACAGGTGCGGCGGAGGTGTCGGGCAGGCGCTGCAGGTACTGATCGAGGATCGGCTCAAACAGATCGGAAGTGTCGAGGTAGCTGACAATCATGTTGTCAGGAGGGTTGTCCATCCACAGAGCCGTGAGATTGTTGAGCAGGACGGGCCGGCCATTGGTGCGGTGCCTTCCCGCGACAAGTTCAAAACGAGACATTAGTGAGGACAAGTCGAGCGGCTCGCCCTGATCATCGCAGCCGCCATGGCAGATGACCGGATTGAAGTAGAATACATCGTCGATGCGGCGCGCATGGAAAGAGTCGTCGAAACAGTCGCGCAGGGAAGGGTGGTAATCGTGCAGCAGATCGCGCAGGGCTGTGTAATTGAGATAGCCACCGCTGAAAAAACGCGGATCGGTGATATTGAATCTCACCCGCGCCGCGTCTGTTTCGCGCAGGGAAAGGGCAAGTTCGGCGATTTCGCGGTACTTGCTTTCACCGATCTGCTGGCGGTGGTGATCGTCGATCGAAAATGTGAGAGTGATGGTCGCGAGACCTTCAGTGCAATCATCCCTGTCAGGGATATTCCATGATCTGTCAACGAGTGGGAGCCCGTTAGTGAAAAATTCGATCTCCGACACTCTGGTCGAAGCATAGTCCAGGAGCCAGTCGATATCCGGATGAGACAAGGGCTCGCCACCGAGAACAATCATGCGCGAGAGGCCTGTGAAAGAGTCGATGATGGATCGCATTTCGTCGCGTGTGAGGTGGTGGCGGCGGGTTGACCCTGCCGCGAAACAGAAAGGACATCTGAGCTGGCAGGCGTCGGTGATATGCATCGTGAGAGTGTCGGGTGCGGGAGAGGGAACGCCATGCAGCAGCTTTCCCCGCTGGTACGAAGTCGTCCAGTAATGAGGGTGTATCTCAGCGATGGTACGCAATAGGCGCGCCACTCGTGTTTCTCTCTCTGTCATAAAATAATTATAAGGGAAATAATTCACAGCCACATTGGAAACGTCGAAAAATGAATGGATATCAGGCGAGTGGGTCTTTGCGGGACGGCATTGCGCCGAAACACATGCGGCACTCCGGGGTGTGGCCGGCAATTTGTTTGAAGTCATACATCGCCCGGGAATTGATGATGCTCATCAAATTGTGCTCGAAGATATTGCCGACAGTGTGGCAAGACGCGAAAAGCAGAGGTACTTCGCAAGGATACACATTGCCATCGAGATCGACAAGGAGCCGCACGTCGGGGGCGGAGCATATCAGGGATTCGTCGCCGTAGACGGGGTTGTAGCGGCCATCCGCAATCCTGGCGTTCCATTCGTCCATGTCAGAGCGCGGCGGGAGTTCCGGTCTTATGTCGAGCGCGATATTTTTCTTGGCGGCATATCTTTCCATTTCAGGGAGTATGTTGTCGAGGAAGTCGCGCAGTTGAGCGGTGGTGAGAGTGCGTGGCACCGGAGATGTTGCCGGTGATGACAGGCAGAAGAAGAAGCGCGCCGTACGGATGCCGCTGTCACCGGCGATGCGAAGGGTTTCGGCTGCGAGCACATAGTTGTCCGGCAGCAGTACCATGTTGACATCGGCGTCGACATAGCTGGTTGTGCCGAGAATGGCTATCGCTTTTGTGGCGCGGCTGAAAAGTCCACGCGCGCCTTTTATGGCATCGTGCAGGAATGCGTTGGGGGCGTCGAGGCTGACGGAGCATTTGACGAGCCCGGAGCAGGCGAGTCTGCGGAGGCGGTCAGCTTCGAGGTTGTGTCCGGTCGTGATGATCATTGGCTTGAGGCCGATGGCAGAGGCATACGCTACGATGAAATCGAGATCGTCACGGAGAGTTACTTCGCCGCCGAACAGATCGACGTATTCATAACCGTTGAGGCGGAGCTGGTCGAGCACGGAGAGGGCGTTTTGTAGCTTCATGGATGAATTGACGAAAAAATTCTGGATGTTGCACATGACGCAGTTGGCGACGCATGTACGTATGAGGAAGAAAGAGGCAAGCATTTCGCGAGTCGCAGGATGTGTGGGGATGACGGGTTTTTCAAACACGACGCACCAGAAGTTGACGTCTGACTGTACGAATCGAAAGTGATCGACAGTGGCGAGTCCGGCGGCGCGCGCGGAGTCTGCGACCGCTGAAGGCATGATGCAGGGGATGTCAGAAATGACGGCAGGGGTGCCGGCGATGATCATGCGTTCGCGCCCCGTGAAGAGAAAACGAGTCGCCGGGCATGCTGATTCGCTGAGCTGCTGCATGAATTCGAGTGGCGAAGGAATCATGTCTGAACAGTCGTGAAAGATCGCGGTTGCGTATTGAGTGATTCTGGCTGGTGAGAAATTGCGGATTGATAGCGATGAAGCCCCTGCCGGGTGAAATCCGGGTGGCACGCCATCGCGTGTGATGCAAAGGACAGGGCCTTCGGTGATTGTGGGTAAGGGCGGCGATGGTGCTGCTGATAATGGAGTAAACACACCGGAGCATTCAAAGAGTCTTGTGCAGTCCCGGCACTTGGCGGATAGTGAATATGTGGCGCTGCGATCTGCGGCGTAAATGTGTTCCGAGAAGTTTTTTGCGGCGATGGCGAGGCAGTCGGAAGGACTGGCGTCCGTCTCGTACAGATCGAATGAACCATCGTTTTGAATCACGAAAGTTTTTTCTGGAGCGAGTGCCGGCGAATCAGTGAATGGACAATGCTGGCCGGCTGCTGTGAGTTTTCGCGAAAAGGTGAAAACGATTTCCGATTGGGCAGATTTGGAGTTGGGGCGGATCCCGGATGTGCCGTTCTGGAGGACGTAGTCATGCGATGGGCCCGGGCAGATCGATGAGAAGCCGCATGATGAGCATATCAGGGGGGATGAATTAACTTTGCCGGATTGAGGAGTGAAAAGGTGCTGGTGGCTGGTGAACAGGCAAAGTGGAATCCCTTCGACATGAATGGGAGGGATGCGGCAGCCAGAGCCGTGGAGTGTTTCCATGAGGGATTCGAGATGAGCGATCGGCCGGGCAAGCGGCGCGCCCGGGGTATCATTGACAATGATAATCCGTGTGTCCGGAAATGATTTCACAATCTGCGGCAGAGTGTCAGCCTGCGATAGGGGTAGTTCGACAGCGGTGCTGCAATTGGGAGATTGCGGCGTAGTGAAGGATTGCCCATATCCCGTGCGCCACAGCATGGACAGGCCGAGCCATCCGGCAATCTTAGATGCGGTGGTGGCTTCTGACGCGGAGAGGTCTGTCGCAGACAGTGAAACGGCCGTCGCGTGACCGGTGGCAGGGGGAGTGAGGATTTCGAGAATCTGTATGGATGTCAGGGAGTTGCCGTCTGACGACGTGCGTGCCGCTGCGATTGGCGATGATATGTTGATCGTACTGTCACTGGCGTGATTGAGAGCCGCAAGGATCGGGGGGCGCGAAAAACGGGGGATTTCGCTGAAGGAAGTGATTGGGGTGGTTGCGGCATTGTCGTGAAAGCCTGGACAGATGGGATTGAGGACGCACCGGAGGCAACTTGATGGAAAAGAAACGCGGGCGCGATTGGCGTTCGGACGGGCAAGGTGCATGAGATCAGGAGCGAGCAGACAGAGCGGCACGTCGAAAAAAGCGAGTCCTGTGTGGGCACGGCGCGAAGCAGCGTACCAGAGAGGTGCATTTTTTTTGATCGTTGCAGGTGACGGTATGCTTGAGGGTAGCGATGGGTCCCAGTTGGCGAAAAGAGTCGTGGTGATGGAAGCCTGAGGGACGATCTCTGGATACGGCAGATTCAAATATTTCTCGATATGTCCGATGTTTCCCGGAGTCAGGGGGATCATGATTTCGAGAGTGGGGATGTTGCGCGAAGCGTGTATGCGGCAGATGAACGATTCCCATAGTTCGGCGACATGATCAATTTTCGATGCGTCTGGGGTAAGCAGCGAAACTCCGGAAATACATGAATTAAGAATGGTGCGGCAACTCTCGATCTGGCCGAGCAGATTGTCCGGCAGACATAAAACAGTGGGGATGCCGCGATGGTTGGCAAAGTCGATGAAAGCCAGGTCCGCATGGCCAAAGCGGAGTGATTCCGTGTGGATGAAAATCGCGGGCGGTTTTGTAAACAGGATGTGATCCTGTGTGTCGCGCAGATTGTGTTCGTTGAGAAAAAACCGCAAATTATCGGATTTGCATACGGGACAGCCACAGTTGGAAGGGCCAAGATATATGGTATAAATCATATCGAGCCGCCGTTCGCCGTGAAGGCGGAAAATCCCCTATCTATGGCAGGCATCAACTGCGGGTCATTTGCCAGCATCATTAGGGGTTGCCGGTTTCTCGACTGCGTTGTTGGACCCAGCGGCTTCTTTTGTGGCCTCCGCTTCTTTCTCTGCGGCTTTCTTCTCCGCTTCCTCGATAGCTTTTTTTATTGGGGCTTCTACTGCGTCTCTGATGGCTGCGGCTTCCTTTGCGGCCTTGTCTTCAGCTTTCTTGATCTCTATAGCTTCCTTGATTTCAGTGCTGTAAAAGTCGGTTATAGTTTGTGTGGCGACTGCCTTGCAGGCGGAAGGGATCAGAGTGGAAGAGTAGAAGTCATCGCAGTTGGTTTTGCCGGAAACCGCTTTGAGCACGGGATAAAAAGAAGAGTTGACGATGACAGGATCGGAAAGTGACTTCGAGTTGTTGTTGTGAATGACATCGTATGCGGTGAGCGTGCGAACGCAGAAATCCGGGTCCATTCCCTCACAGTTTTTCAGATTGCCCGTAGTCCATGTCCGGCAGAGAGTCCTGAAGGAATTGAAGATCGGGATGGATGTGGAAATCTCATTGCATTCGTCAATGTTCTTGCGTTCGAGAGCTGCGACGAGGTGGCCTGCCGTCTGTTTGCACTCGGCGAGTTGTTGCGGCGATTTGACCTGTGCCATGCCGCAGATGAATTCGTCAAGGGGTTTGCCGTTCATGATCTGCTTGCCGCCCTGAAAGAGCTTGAGGAGGAGGTATTCGCCGGTGCAATATTCTTCGATATTGCCAAGCGCATTTTTGAGCTCTGCTGTTTCGGCCGGAGTCATTGTGTATTGCGAGGTTTGTTTTTCAGGGAATTTCGATCTGATAGAGTCGAGGTTGCACGATGTGTTTTTTTTGTCGACGTACTGTTTGCACAGCATATAGCCACTGACGTTCAAGTGAAATTCAACATTTGCCATTGCTTTGTTGAAAGCCTGTCGCGGTAGCGGGGTGGTGGATTTAATGCAGCTATCGACAGCAGTTTTCATCTTATCCGCATACCGTTTTTTGTATAGTTCAGTGAAAACGGGGTCACCGTTGTCATCGATGGTTATATTCTTCACGGGTGCAACAGGGACGACAGTAGCCGTTGCGGCCGATCTTGTTTCGATATCCTTGTCAATGGCGGGTGAAAGCACTTTTTCCGGGCCGGTTTCTGCCATCGAGATCTGGGTGCCGAACAATACGATAAACGCGGCTGCGATCATTATCCGTTTTTTCATGTTGAATTTTCCACCTTTGAATAATCCCTGACGCGAGTCAGGTTTTCACTTCATCACTATAGTATAGGAAGCTGAGAATGGCTGTCAACTTGACAGCGCGGGCGTCACTGATCGAAGACAGGCAAAGAAGCAGGGAATCCGAAAATTTCGATGTAATCATCGCGGAGTCCGTCGCAGGCAGTCGAGTGAGGACATAGAGAGCAGGCGGGGATACGTGTTTTCCCGTGAAGGGGAGAAGAGTCGACCGGAAAGCTGTGCCCGCCCGGATCAGTGACGACAAGGCCGACGGATTTCAGGTCGCGGAAAAAGTGTCCGTTTCCCGAAGTGAAGCAGGGCGGTATGTCGTATGTGATGGCATGGCCCTGGGGACAAGACTCCGCGATGGCCGCTGCCTCCATGAAAAAAGGAGCGATGTCGTCGATTGGCGTGAGAAGATCGTGGAGTTTGCCGGTTGGGGCGAACCATGATGAGATCAATTGAAAATTGTAGCGGACAATTCCCCTTTCGATGAAAAATGCGACAGCGTCCGGGAGTCTTCGAAAGTTTCGCGCGTGGATCAGGAAGTCGCATTCGATGGCGCAGCCAGCATTGGTGAGATTATCGAGTCCCTTCAGCACAATGGGGAATCCGCCGTCGACGAGGCTGAGCGAGTCATGCACCTGCTGCTCGTGTGACTTGAGAGAAACGCTCCATCTGGTGACGCCTGCCGAAGACATCCGGGTGACAAATTCGGGATAGGCCGTCATCATGGCGTTGGTACGTACGGTGATCGAAGAAAAGCCGAGTTCGCGTGCGATGCGGGCATATTTCGGGAGAGAGGAGATGATGGTGGGCTCTCCGCCGGAAAAAAGCACATTGTCGGCTCCCGCTCTTTTTGCTTCGCCGAGCTTTTCCGCGACCATGCGTGGCGGCATGGAGGCATCGCGGCTGTAGTGGGGGAGCATGCAGTACAGGCAATGGTTGTTGCATCGGTATGAGAGGGCAAGTTCGATGCTTTTCATGGGGCGCCGCCCTCGCCTGGTTGATTTGGCGCTGGAGCAGGGTGTTTTCCCCGGAGTGCCCGGGAAGCGTCGACAGGATGAAATTCGCCGCTTCCGAGCCGGTCTACATATCCTTTCCAATAGCCCTCGCACATAGTGTCGAAGCAGCATTCGGAGCAGAACGGGAACTTTGTCTTGAACAGTCCGATCCTGTTTTGCCGCCATGAACCGTGTTGCCTTGCATCGGTGTCGCCGTCAGCGACAATGGCATCGAGATAGTCAGTGCCAGTGAGGGTCTCAATGCCCCGTACATTGTGGAAGACACACATTGGGACTGGCTCGAGTGTGACTCGCAGCATCCTTGTGTCAGCCACGCGTATGACAGAAGGCATCTTCGCCCTCACTGCCGAAATCCTGGGCAGCAGCGACTCCCAGTTGTCTTCGAGATTTTTGTCCGGTCTAAGCGTGAGCAGCCGGTATTCGGTGACCCCCATGTCCGAGAAATACTTCAGGAGCGTGTCGGCAGAGTTGATATTAAGCTTGTGGATGATGATATTGAGGGCGATGTGCTCTCTGATGGCTCTTTGAGAGTGTCTGGTCACGAGATTTCTGATGCCTGCTATCTTCTGTGCGAATGAGCCGGGCACTCCGGTCAGCCTGTCTTCAATGTCTCCGCGATGGCTGTGGATCGAGACTGAAAATCTGTTGAACCCGGCTTCGATGAGACTATCGAGAAATCTATCGTCGCTGAACAGGCGGCCATTGCTGATAATGTTGATGTGTCTGTAGCCGAGCCTTGCGCATTCGCGGCCAATGGCGACTATGTCCGGATGTACGGTGGGGTCGCCGCCGATGAAGCCGACGGAATTGCAGCCAGCAGCGGCATAGGCTGCGGCTTCGGCGATGATCTGCTCGAATGGTACGATGCCGCGCTTTGCCTCATTGACGCAGAAAACGCATCTGTTGTTGCAGGCGCTTCCGATGTTGATTTCGACATGTTTTTTGTGGCTGTCATGGCGTGAGAGATCGTTAACGCCGGACGCAGAGGTTGCTTTGCGGGTTGTCATATCGGTATATTCCGTCATTGTTCATGTTACAATTATAAATGCTCGAAAATGCAATCGCAATGCCATGTAATATGGAGCAGCCATCACTGTGTGCGCAAAATGTTGCCCCGGCGCCAATAATTTGACGTGGAACAAATTATAATTACATAATGACAGGCACAGGGAGCGAGAGGGAGTTTTCTCCGGCATGGCATGAAGATAGACAGAATAGTTTTGATCATACCGCCCGATGATTCGTTCAGGGAGATCAACACGGCGATCCCTTCGCTCGGTGTCGCGATACTTTGCGGCTATATGAAGACGCACGGCTATGACATTTCCGTGGTGGATTTCGGCAGGCTGATCGTACACGAGCCTGCCCTGAGGGGCATTCTCTCACATTTCCATGACAGGCAGCGGATCGAAAGTTATATTGCCGGAAATCCGGACAGAGAACTGTTGCGGGCCGTCGATCAGTTGCTCGAATATGTACCCTGCGCCGATGGCACGGTATATGCCTTTTCGATGGACCTGATGCCGAAGTTCACGAAAAACGGAGCCATGCTGACACTTGCGCGTGAACTGTCTGGAAGATGCAGATGCGTCACTGTTGCCGGCGGACTGCTCTACACGGAAGGCTTTTTCGAACTGATGGCAACCGGGCATCTCGACTACTGCATATCGAGTCTTGACCTGTTCTCGTACTGCGGGCACGGAGCGTTTCTCGCGCTGTGTGGCGAAATATCGAAACCTTCTCCATCCCCACAAACAGTGCCCGGACTGATCTATATGAAGGACGGCGCGCTCACGGCCAATCCACCGCGCGACATTGATACTTTCGCTCCGCCCGATTTCTCAGTCTTCGATCTTGAAAAGTACCGGACACGAGTGCCAGCCGGATTCGAGGAGCGTTGCAGTGATGATACACTGGTGCTTCCATTCAGGTTTTCAGCAGGATGCGAAAAAAACTGCGGTTACTGCTACAATTCCCGTTTTCGTGAGCATTGCCATCTGGATATCTCCGAAACTATTGCTCAGCTATGTGCTGTCGTCGAGTCCACCGGGTGCCGCAATTATATTTTTTTAAATTCGTGTCTCAACATGACTCCGGAATTCACATCGGAATTTGCGGCCGCAATCAACGATTCCGGCCTCGATATCCGATGGTCCGATTGCGCGATGTTTGAAAATCTCGATGAGGAAAAGATCGAATCGCTCGCGGCAGCGGGCTGTATACGGCTGTATTTCGGATTCGAGTCGCTCACGCGCAACATCAGGCGTTATGTTACCAAAAGACTCGATCTCCCTCAGATCGTGGAAGTGATGGAACTGTGCAGACAGTACAATATCTGGGTCGGGCTCGATATCATCACGGGGTTTCCTCACGAAACGCAGGAAGAAGTGGCTCGTCTCGCGGGTTTTCTGCGCGGTCATTCGCCGCTCATCGACAGTATCACGATCAACAAATTCATGCTGTATCCTCACACGGCTTTTTATGACCGCGCGCGGTCATTCGGCATATTGCCTCGTCCAGCGGGGTCGCTGCTCGAAATGGCCGCTGGCGTCCCATTCGACGAAGAAGGCGGCCGCAGATGGGAACACATCCGTCGGGATACAGACCGTGGCGCGGCGCTACTTGCGGCCGCTTTCACTGAAAAGCACGGGTATTGCAACGATGCCGAAATGCTGCCGCTGCTTTTCGGCATTTACGACAGATGCGGTGATAAACGGGTCAACAGACGCGTGTACGCTGCTATTATCGGGGAATACGTTCGCGGGGTATCGCAGCGGTATGGCCCTGACGCCCGCGACTGAATTTTGCTTTGTGGAGATCGACATGGGTATATTGGGAGATCAGAAAGATTTCGCGAGAGATATAAAAATCACGGTCGTCTCGCAAAAAGGGCGCGGCTGCCGCGGTAATCATTTTGTCGGCCAGACGTTCTATATCGTCGATGCACTCACGCCCCAGGGACTGTGCATGAATGCGTTCGCGGCACTGATGCCGAGCCTTAACCTTTTGATGTTCAACGGCCAGATGCCGTGGGGATCGCTCGAAAAAATCCAGGTCGCGTGTCCGGATGGCGAGACACAGACGATTTTCGAGCTCTCGGTCGTCAAACCTGATGAGGCGGATGCCGAACTGAAAAATTTACGGAAGAACCTCGAAAAACGGCAGGGAAAATTTTCCGCCGGGCCATTTCAGCAGGGGCGCCGCTGACTACTATGCCCACATCCGCGCCGCGCGCTTTACGGATGTATCTCCGCTGCGATAGAATGATATATGTGAAGAGGCGCGCTTCGACGATGGCTTTCCGGGATAGGTCAGATGGTTCTTTTTCGTGAAAAAAAACAGATGTGTTCTGGAGGCCTACCGGCATGGCGCTGAGAGTCAAGCTGATCTATCTCGCCGATTTCAGGATTCTTTTCGGAAATGAAGACCCAAGCGTCGCGCTCCCTGCCGGCCTCATGTATCTCAAGGAATATGCTGAGATAAACTCGGCGGACCCGTCCGCATTGGATATTTCCATCCATACTTACCGTAGCGGTGACAGTGTCGGGGATATCGTTGCATCCATCGATCCGGCATCGACCGATGTGCTCGGGATATCATGCTACTTCTGGAATCTCGAACGCTCCTATGCGGTGGCGGCTCAGGCAAAGATAATCAATCGGGCGATCACCATCATCATGGGTGGCCCTGAGTCGGAAGAAACCGAAGACATTTTGAAAAAGCAAAAATTCATAGATGTCTGCGTGCGCGGCGAAGGCGAAGAAGTGTTGCGTGATATCCTCGACTCACTCGCGGCCGGCAATGGGGTGCCCCGCGCGAAAGGCATTACGCTCCGTGATGGAAAAACCGTCGTGGATTGCGGCGGCAGAGGCATTGTCAAGGATCTCAATTCCCTTCCCTCCATTTACACTGATGGATTTGTCGCTTCATTTGAAGGCGGAGAGCTGTATTATCACACCGAGCGCGGCTGTTTCTGCAAATGCAGGTATTGCACGCTCGGACCTCCGCTTCGTTTCAGAGACATAAACGTCGTCGAGGCCGAACTGACCAGACTGCTCGCCATTAAAAACGCTACCTATCTCAACATCTGGGATTCGGACCTGACGTGGGACCTCGAAAGGTTCAAGAGTATCCTCCGCATAGTCGAAAAAAACAATATCCATAAGCGGAAGATCAGTATCAATTACGGGTTTCTCTCCTGCGACGATGAAACGCTCACCTTGCTCGGCCGCAATATCGACCGTATAGTGATGGGGTTTCAGTCGACCAATCAAGACGTCATCGAGTCGGCCGGAAGAAAGGTGTACAATCTCGAAAAACGTGCTGCGGCACTCGAAAAGGCTTTTGAGTTCATCTCACCAACCATCATCTGCGCACAATTCATCTTCGGCCTCCCGGGCGACAATTACGCCGCTCTCGGATGCTCCATGAAATGGGCGCAGAGCATGGGGCTTACCGATGTATGGGTCGTGCAAAACCTTGCCTTGCCTGGTACTGAATACAGGCGGACGGCGAAAAAATATGGCATCGTCTTCAAGAAGAAGCCGTTTTACAATGTCGAATGCACGAGCACATATTCGCGCGCGGAGATGAAAAAATCAAAATCGACACTGTTCTGGTTCACTGGCCTGATGAAGCTATTCAAGTCGCCGGGACTTAGACAACTCGCCGGTAATGGCGTGTATCTCTGGGACATAGCCGAAAAATTTCCTTACGCTGACCCATCGATGATTGCGGATAATCTTGAGGGTGGCGACATTTTCGAGTTTCTGCTGAAAGTGACGAGGTTCGAAAGGATCAGGGGTATCTGTTACAAACTGCTTCGCGAGACCGCAAAAAAAGATAATGCTGCCCGCGAGGCACTCGGACTCGCATCGCTTGATCCTATTGTCAAATGATGAAATCCATCTGGAAGACTTGCAAAACAGTCGTGGCTGGCCGCAGCTTGGCTCGGGAGATAATTGCCCCGTTATACTCTGTTGCAGAACGGAAGTAGCGCTGCGGCATGGGAGTCGGTTGCCGCGAGGTCGCTGATCAGTTGTCTGAGCCAGGCCCTGAGCCCATCGTTCTTCTCATTTTTCAAGACCATGCATCCGGTGTCAGTGCCATCGCAATATACCTTGAGCTGCTTTGTCGTAAGCATCGGAAAATGCTGCACGATATCCCACAAAAGAATCCCCTGCTGAGCGAGCGCCTGCGCTTCGTGTATCTGCATTATAGTGGACAGGGCATAAGTCCAGAATATGCTTGATCTTGCCTTGAGGATATCCTTGCGCGGGAAAGAATCAGTGTGAATGACATTGTAATAAGGCTTATTTCTATAGCGGATGCCATATTTCGCGGCATGTATCCTCAGTTGGGTGCCCGGCAGGAGAAGAAGCTGAAAAACACCGTAGTAGACGCCAATACCCTGTATCCATCTGAGATTGTCGCCGAATGTCTCGTATGTGTCGCCGGGTAGGCCATAAATGAAATTCACGTTCATTTTTCTTTTGTCGAGCCGACCGAGCGCCGCGACCAGCGAATCGGTGCTCCTGCGCCTGACATACAAACTGCGGTTCATGTCTATTACGGTGTTTCTGTCAAGCGACTGAATGCCGATCATGATGTAAAACTCGCCGTGATTGAGAATTTCGATAATTTCGTCGTCGATATTGAGAAATCCGAAAAAAATCCTGACAGCAACATTTTTGACATTGTATTTTATGATCATGCGTAGAATCTGTTTTGTCCTCTTGAGATCAAAACTCATGTCGGTATCGATCAGACCGAGCTCGCCGGTGTTTTCAGCGGTGAGGATTGTCCTGAGCTCGTTTTCCACCCTTTTGAGGTCCATTCGGCGCAGATTGGGGGTCTGGGTGCAATACTTGCAGTTGCCGAAACATCCAAGTTCGGTGAAATACAAAATGGGCTGGCCGGAGGGGAGCGAACGGATCATGTCAGACGAAAAAATCTCCGGTAAAGTATTGATGTCGGAGATCATGCCGTTGCCGCCATGGTCGATGATTTCATTGCCATCTCTTACTATCAGGCCTGCCTGGGCGGGCGGAGGCGTGCCGTTCGCCAATGCGTTCAGGATGCTGACGAACACATCTTCGCCCTCGCCTCTAACGCAGATATCGATGAAGGGATTTTCTGTCATCAAGTCTTTTGCCGCGATGGTATGAGGGCCGCCGGCGATGATTTTGCAATTGTATCTGTCCTTGATCCTTTTTCCGAGTGATAGCGATTTTCCGATATTCCAGATGAAACATGAAATACCGATCAGGTCGTCCGGGGAAGGTGATATGGATTTGATGATCGTGGAAATGGGGGTGGCTTTGTAGAAGGTGTGGATGGTGATTTCCACGTTGTCGGGCACACGGCTCTCTGCGTATTTTTTCAGAGAGTGCAATCCGATGGGAAAGCGTATATTGGAGTCGAGTGATTCGTCTTCAACATTGCAGTTGGCAATATACAGCAGCTTGACATTGAGTTTGCGCATACTATCGGACATATCTAAATCGGGCTTCTCTTCCCCCTCCTTGCCACTATGCCTCACCGTACGATTAGTTGATTTATGTCAATTACACCACAGAGATGACAATCATTATATCATCAAGTCATTCAATGTAAAGGCTATCACGGCAGTAAACTTCAGATGTCCGTAATTTGTGACAGCGGCGAGTCCCGATGTCAGCCGGCAGTCATTGGCGGCGAAGCATCCAGAATCTGAAATCGTAGAAGCTGCCCGTGCGGGTTTCGGATGATTCGATGGAGAAAAGGCCATTGGTGAGGCGTTCTACATCGGCGCGTGAGACTCCCCATTCGGGGATTTGATCCATCACGTAGCAGACAGGAGTAAAAGGGCGTAACGAATGCCAGGCCGCGAGTATCATAAGACCGTCCCGGTCGAGCAGCGCATGAGTCCTGTGGAAGTAGGCTGCCTGTTTGTGTGGTGGCAGCGTGTGAAAGCACCCGATGTCGATGAGCATGTCGAAACGATCCGGGAAAGAGGCTGGAAACTCTGCCGAATCATCTGAAAAGTCGATAGTGGCAAATCGTCCATGCGGGAAATCCTCAGTGGCTTTTTCGACCGCCCTGTCCGAAATGTCGATGCCGTGGTAGAGAAATCTGTCTGGCGGGAAGATGTCTGAGTTGCGGGCGGCGCCGCACCCGATATCGAGCACTGTGGTGACGGAGGGCAGGCGGAGGTTCGCGAGGATTCTGGCGAGTCGGTCTTCTCTGACGGCGCCCCACATTGCCGGGATGTCACCGAATGAATAGACGCGTGACCAGTCCATCATGATACATTCGTCAGGTGGGGCGAAACGATTGTGATTGGGGGTGACCGGCGAGTAGACGAGGCGGTCGGCGCCCGATGCAGCGAGTGACCGGGCGGGATGTGTGTCGTAAAAGAAGTGAGTGTTGCCGTCTGCGAGCATGGTGGTTTTGCCGAGGCTGTATGTCTGTGCCCCCTGAGACTGTCCGCACTGATAGTTGCATCTGGCGGCAACGAAAAACTTTTTTGTCCCTTGAGCGGCAAATGCGCATTTCCTTGTCGTGGCGCTGTAGTAATAGGGTGCGTGAAAAGAAGCCCTCATGCCTTCGCACAGGGTGATGTCGAGGCCTGGAGGCGAGCCATCAGCCTCGATGCGGGTGATGCCTGCATCGAGCAGATGTCGCATGAGCCGGGGCTGAAGGTTGTGCATTTTGTGATAGGATGCGAAGCGGCCGCCGGATGACATGACTCGGGGGTCACGTTTGTTGTGGCACAGCAGACGGCCATGTATGGGGATATGGCCGGCCTCGATTATCGGCGCGGCCATGCCGTAGTCGTTGAAGACTACTTCGCTGCGTGGCGCGAGCAGTCCGAGGAGCTGCGCGATTGGTTCGACAGTACCTTCCGGACATATCGGAGTGACCAG
>CAZQSL010000077.1:0-17307 GCA_964595945.1 uncultured bacterium | reverse complement strand
CAGGTGCCTGGCCTTTCAATAGTCCAAGGTCCGTCACCCTGATGTGTTCGAAAGAATCGAACCCCTTTGCTTCAAGGGTCTTTTTTGCACAATCAACCGGGCAGCCATCTATGGCGATGATTTTAGCGGCACTTCTTGTCGTCTCGATTATTCCGCTGACACCACCGCCTATTCCATTGAGACAATACATTTTACCGATTCCTGATGCGGTCAATTCTCTCGCCGCGTGGTCCGCTATTTCACCAACGTCAGCCGCTCCAGAACAGGCGAATACGAGTTTCGGTGCTCCTGAGCACATGCATGCATTTTTGTCCGTCATTTTCGTTTCTCCCTTAAGGTTGCTTATTTTAGAATCTGCATGATTTCAGTTTTAGTGAGTACTTTGCCGACGGACTTTACAACGCCATCGACCGCAAGTGCCGGAGTCATCATGACACCGAATTTCATAATTTCCTGTATGTCGGAAACCTTTACAATATCAGCAGCGATGCCCGCTTCTTTTATGGCAGCCTCTGCATTCTCTTGCAGCTTTTTGCATTTCGGGCAACCCGTGCCAAGTATCTGGATTTTCATTTCACTTTCTCCTTTATGTGTTGTTGGTTGTCAAAAGAAATCATTTTATGAAATAGTTGAATAACCATCCGACAATCATTATTCCCACTCCGACAATTCCGGCGAACACGGCGATCAGACGCGGCTTGAGCACTTTTCTTAGGATTATGAATTCCGGCAGAGAAAGCGCAATGACTGCCATCATAAACGACAGGACTGTACCGAGAGCCGCGCCTTTTTCGAGCAGCGCCTGCACGACCGGGATGATTCCGGCGGCGTTCGAGTACATCGGTATGCCCAGAAGCACTGCGAGCGGCACTGACCACCACGCGCCGGGGCCCATTATGGATGCCATGAAATTCTCAGGTACGTATCCGTGTATCACTGCTCCGGCGGCGATTCCCGCAAGGACATATATCCACACTTTCGAGACGATTTCCCGAACGGCGTTCAGTCCGTAATTGATTCTGTCAGACCACGTTAGGGCGGCGTCTTCGCCGGAATTACCCATCTGCGACGCGTAAACCCAGTCCTCTACACCTTTTTCCATTTTCAGGCGGCCGATTGTCCAGCCCGCGAGTATCGCGATCAGCAGACCGGTCGTAAGATACAGTGCCGCGACTTTCCATCCGAAAAGACCATAGAGCAGTACAAGCGCAATCTCATTTACCATCGGGGCTGAAATGAGGAATGAAAACGTTACGCCGAGTGGCACTCCAGTAGTCACAAATCCAATGAAAAGCGGAACGGCCGAGCATGAACAGAATGGTGTCACAATTCCGAGCACCGCAGCCAGTACATTGCCGACAGCCTCGTGTTTGCCGGCAAGTATCCGTCGGGTTTTCTCGGGGGTGAAGAACGATCTGATGATCCCCACTCCAAACACAACGAGCACAAGCAGCATAATTACTTTCGGAGAATCATACAGAAAGAACTCGACTGAAGAACCGAGGCGCGATCCTTCCCTGATGCCAGCCAGGTCATAGGTTATCCATTTTGATATGGTCCCGAGCGACTTGTAAAGGAGATACCACAAAGGCAGCGCTATAATGATCAGTAGCCTCAGCCGCTTTTTTCTGGCAGGGGATGGCGACATATTATGATTTGATGTTTCGCAATCACATGTTGATTCGTCTGTGCCAATACTGCCGCTACTACATTTGCATCTGTTGCTGATATTATCGTCTGTCATAACCATCACTCTTTTCTATACTTAGTTGCGCATATTGGCATATACGGTGTCGTAAAAAATCACACACCACATTCACATGAAACCACTGCGCCTCCAGGCTCTCGGTTAACTTTTTGCTGGAGTCTCCACAATGCCGCCTGTATATCCTTTTCGCTGTCCCAAACTGATTTGAGGCTCTTTAGCACAGATTGCCATTCAGGCGACAGATCATTGGAAATCTCATAGTGTATCCATGTGCCTTCGCGCCAGTCAGTCAAAATACCAGCCTGTTTCAGCACTGTTACATGCTTGGAAATTTTACACTGTGGCACTTCGATAGCCCGCATCAGTTCGCACACGCACAATTCACGTTCCATCAGCAACCGTACAATCATCATTCGTGTAGGTTCTGCAAGCGCTTTTTGAATATCAACAGTTTTTTTCATATATGCCCCACTACGCATATAATAGGTTTCCGAATGTGTCAATGCAATATATAATCGAAAAATATCCGTCAATATTTATGAAGTGTCATATTCATCAGCCGACACTGTCAGAATTGTATCGGGTTGTTCATTCGTGATAGACTGTACATGATTTGTGATAATGCGAATTTGCGGAGGAGGAGATAGTGGAAAAGCCAAGAGTGATCCTGCGGCGATGCGCAGACCCTGACCCGGTGCGGGTACAGTCCATCATCCGGGAGTGTTTCGAAGATCTCGGGCTCAAGCCTCGCGGACGGGTGCTTATCAAGCCTAATGTAGTGACGGCAAACAGGAAGTACATCCATCACTCGTACACTCATCCCGGAGTCGTCGAGGGGATAGTGCGCGAACTGCAGTCCGGGGGCAGCGTCAGCGAAATCACTATCGGGGAATCAAGTGGATTCGGCATCCCCCCCGGACTGTTTCTGAGTGAAGCCGGTTACGACAGGCTCGCGGCTCGTCTCAATGTGCGTCTTGTGGATTTTAACGAAGACGCCTCGGAATGGATCGCTCTCGGGAAAGCCGTCTGTCACAACGGTTTCAATGCCGCCAGGAGCATACTCGATGCGGATTTCAAGATATGGGCTCCGAAGCTCAAATATCATATTTGCTGTGAAGTGACAAACGCTCTCAAACTCAACATCGGCATACTCCAGCATCGTGACCGCATGCACTGCCACGATGACCGCCTCAATGAAAAAATCGTGGACCTCCTCGAAGTCGGCTATCCCGATGTCGTCGTTTCGGATGCTACAAACATCGGTCATGGATTCGAAAGCGCGCCTCAGGCATTTCCACTCGGACTTATTCTCGTGTCCAATCATCCGCTCGCCGCCGATGCCGTCGCTGGTGTTGCCCTCGGGTATAAGCCCGAAGAAATAGTGCATCTGCGTATCGCAAGCGAACGCGGCTATGGCTCTATAAAACTCGACGACATCTCCATCACCGGTGATTATCCGCTTGAGGAACTCACTGCAAAAACGCGTGGTATTGTCAGTGAGTATCAGGACATACAAAAAGTGGACACCCCACTGAAGTTTTACTGTGGCGATGCTCCGGACCGGGGCCAATTCTGCTATGGCGGCTGTCTTGCCGCTGTCAAGGGCTGTCTCGGCACAGTTGACAAAAGGAGACCTGGCTCAGTGCGCGCCGCCCGTCCCGGCGCCATCGTCACCGGCATATATCACGGTGATGTCATCCATCCCGGTCAGGATGTTGTACTTGTCGGCGATTGTACGAAAGTGACGGGGAAACTCGAAGCCCGCAGGGTACGCAAGGTGAGGGGCTGTCCTGTAGGGGCATCGAAACTCCTGTTCTGGCTGCCCATCACTTATGGTATGCCATCACCGATGACGGATATACGGAGTGCGATGCAGTTCATCTTTTACACGATCCGGCATGGTATCCGCCGTACAAGGCTTGCATTGGCAGGAAAACATCGGGCGTGAGGTGCCGTCAGCTCTTCTCGCTTCCGGATCATCCTGTTTCCTACTTTCCCAACCTCAAGGACAGTGACATCCCTGGGCATTTTGTTTCTGCTGATGCGGCGGGGAAGTGGCGATTTTCCGGCATTGTTTTCCTGATTATCTCCTTTTCTTGAGCCGGCAGCTTTCCACATGGATATGCGCCACGGCAAGATGCAGTCAATAGCGACAAGGGCGTATAGCATGTCCTATGTGCAGTCAGTCTGCGAGTTATTGATATTGGTTGAAATGAAATGATACAAGTGAACGGGAAGTTGAAGTGAGGGCATCTTGAGAAATATTTAACCCGGCATATTGCGCGGCGCGGCGCACTCTGATTAGAATTAGCGTAAGTGGTTTCAGTAACGGAACACGGTGTAAATCCGTGGCGGTCCCGCCGCTGTAACCGGAGAGGTTTTCTGCTGTTTTTGCCACTGTCGTGAGAAGGACCACGTATCACGATGGGAAGGTGTGGCGGAAAGGCCGCTGGAATCCGGGAGCCAGAAGACGACTGGAAACACGATAGAGATTCAGGTGCTGAACCTGATGGAAAAGGGTTTCAGCGGCGTGTGCGGGATGCGCTGTTGAAGCCCTTTTGTGTTTTCTGAGGTTGTGATCCACAGAGTCAGGAGGCGTGGTATGGCTGGAACTATTATTTTCGTAAGGCATGGGCAGGTGGCGGATGAGTTTGCCGGGCGATATATTGGCGCGACGGATGCGTTGCTCGGTGAAGCGGGAATAGCGCAGGCGGAGGTTTTAAAGCGTGCTATTGGGGAGTGTGGCGCGACGCGGTTTCTTTCGAGTCCGGCGACGAGGTGCATCGAGACGGCGCGGCTGGCGGGGATTGAAGTGGAAAGGCTGGAGATCAGGGACGATCTGAGTGAGATATATTTCGGTGACTGGGAGATGATGACATTCGAGGAGGTGGCGAATGAATGGCCATGTCTTGTCGAGCAATGGGCTGAATTCGACACGAAATTCTCATTCCTCGATGGCGAGCCGATATGGCATTTCATTTCCAGAGTTACAGATGAAGCGAAGTATCTTGATGAGCTTGAGGATGACTATGTCGTGGTGTTTACGCATGGCGGTGTGATCAGGTTTATGATATGTCATTATTTGGGCATCGAGATGAGCAATTATCTTGGATTCGATGTCGGGCCGGGAAGTATCACCATGATACGGCAGAAAGATGGACGTGGTGTGCTTTCTGGGCTTCTTAATCAGAAAAGCTGAGGTGAAAACCGATGGGGAAAATTATGTTGATAACCGGAGGGTGCCGAAGCGGGAAGAGCGATTATGCGCTGAGGCTTGCTGAAGGATTTGATGGGCCGCGTTATTTTGTGGCAACGTGTCCGCGCATCGATGGAGAGATGAATGAGCGTATCGAACGCCACCAGAGGCAGCGCGACGCGGCGATGTGGCGCACTGTCGAGGAACCATTCGATCTGGCTGGCGCACTGGCCCTGTGCGACAAGGCAACGGTAGCACTTGTGGATTGCGTGACGCTGTGGGTGAATAATCTGATGTATGAGGCTTCGCAGTCAGGCCGCGAGTTCGCTGAAGATGAAATCACTGAACGCATCGAAGGGGTGTTTTCCGTATGCGGGCGGCTCGAAGGCGATGTGATTTTCGTGACGAATGAAGTTGGGCTTGGAATAGTGCCGGACAATGAGCAGGCGCGGAGATACCGCGACCTTGTGGGCAGGTGCAATCAGCGCATTGCGGCAGTAGCCGGGACGGTAGTGCTGATGAGTTGCGGATTGCCGCTTATTTTAAAAGGAGAAGTTAATGAACAGATTTGAAGAAATCATAAAATCGGTCGCGCCGTCCGATGCTGCGATCAGGGAAAGAGCGCGAGCACGGCTCGGGAACCTCATCATGCCATATCGCGCGCTTGGCGATATGCTTGACATTGCCGAAGATGTCGCCGCAATGACGGGTAGCATGACGCCACAGGTGTCACGCAGGACGATTGTGGTGATGGCCGGAGATCATGGCATAGCACGCGATGGTGTCAGCAAGTATCCCGTGGAAGTAACCTTGCAGATGATAGGCGGTTTCGTGGCCGGAGTCGCTGGTATAAATATCATTGCGAAACGGGCTGGCGCGAAGGTCGTGGTTGTTGACATGGGAGTCAACGGCGTGCTGCCTTTTGATGAAACTCAGGTCCGACGCATCCACATTGCCGATGGCACCAATAATATAGCAAATGGCCCGGCAATGACCTGCGACGAGGCAGTTAGAAGTGTCGAAGGCGGCATAGCTGTCGCGCTCGAGCTCGCTGGTGAAACGGATGTGTTCGGCACTGGCGACATGGGCATTGGCAACACGACTCCAAGCAGCGCGATAACCGCCGTCATGACCGGCATGGATGTTGCAGATGTGACCGGGCGCGGCACGGGCATAGATGACAAACAGCTACAGGTCAAGATTGCGGCCATACGCCGCGCGATAGATGTGAACAATCCCGACGCCGGCGATGTGATCGATGTGCTGGCGAAGATCGGCGGATTTGAAATTGGCGGTATTGCCGGACTCATTATCGGCGCTGCTTATCTTAAGAAACCAGTCGTGATCGACGGATTCATATCGACAGCCGGCGCGCTCATAGCGCAAGGGCTTTGTCCTGCTTGCACGGACTACATGATCGCTGCTCACAAAAGCGTTGAAATTGGTCATGTCAAGGCACTGGAAAAGCTCGGCAAACGCGCTCTGCTTGATCTTTCATTGCGGCTCGGCGAAGGCACGGGCGCGGCACTCGCAATGAACATAATCGACGCGTCAATAGGCATTCTCACTGAGATGGCAACGTTCGATGAAGCTGGCGTGTCTCAGGCGGGATAATTTCAGATTCACATTGAAGGAGCAGGTATGACGGGACAAAAAAGCATAATTGGCTTTATACGAACGCAGTCGCTGCAATTTTTGTCTGTTGTCAGTTTTCTGACTGTCATACCTGTTCCGGCGAAACTTTTTGATGACGGCGATGTTCAGTTCGGCAGCGGTACGCAGTATTTCACATTAGCCGGACTGCTCATGGGTTTGATCGTTGCGTCGGCTCACGCGGGTTTAACGGTCATACTGCCGTCGCTTCCTGTGGCAATTGCGACGGTTGTTTGTCTGCTTGTCATTTCCGGAGGACTGCATGCCGACGGGCTTTCCGACACGGCCGACGGTTTTCTCAGCGCTCGCCCGCGTGACGAAATGCTCAGAATAATGAAGGACAGCCGCGTTGGCGCGATGGGTGTCATCGCGTTCGTCAGTGTGTTCGCGTTCAAGGCATCGGTGGTATTTTCGCTGCCTGCCGGGAAGGCATTTCCCGTGATCGTGCTGATGCCGGCAGCCGGAAGGACGGCAACCGTGCTGATGATGTCATTTTTGAAATACGCGCGAACCGAGGGCGGTGTTGGAAAAAACTTTGGCAACACGACAAAGTGGTGGAAGGCATTATTGTCGCTGATGCTGTTTTCATGCGTCGCGTACTGGCTTGCCGGTTCGGCGGGAGTTGCTGGTGCAGTGCTTCTTGTATTGACGACAATTCTTTTCGCGGTCTGGTGCAACAGAAAAATTGGCGGATACACAGGCGACACGCTCGGAGCCGTGAGCGAGATTTGCGAGCTTGTTCCGCCACTTGCGCTTATCGTTATGGCAAAGCTGTTTTAGTGATTATCATAAGGCAATACTCAAGCGCCTGTCCAACGACCTCATCCATCGCTTTGACACGTCTTATACACTTAAAACATGGCCAACGGAACAACCTTTCGCGCCAATGAAACGATCCAGATATATCTGATGCCCCAGTCGCTTGACGAGTGGCTGCCGGAGAGATGCCTGTCGGACTTCGTTCGCGGCATGTCGGCTTAGCGAAGATATATTATTCCGTTTGACCTCCGCGCGCCAGACGCCCGATTTCCGCACAATTGTCCTGTTCGGCGCGTCATAGAACTGCAGCTAACCACTATTGCGGAGACTCGTAAATACACGTGCGAATTGGAAGCTCACCCTCATAACACAACAACATCCTGAAACTCTGAGATTTGTCATAATAGTCAACACGGAACTGAAACAGATACCAATGACCCGGTCTGAGGGACTTCCTCCCCCCATTCGCTCAACTCCTGAGGATAGTGCTCTTTGTCAACTTTTCACCGCCGGTACAGCTCGACCTGTACCGCCCCAATCAAACAGATGGACAGGCTCTTGTGTCCGGGCGATTATGTTCCATCCTTGGAAATCACCCGCGTCCCCGCCTTTGCGAATTAGGGCGTCGTTTCTACATGGTTTCAGGGAAAGGCGACATCTTAGCTACTATGAAATCATAGTATACTCATTAAATTTTGTGATTAAAAGTCATTGTAATGATTTTTCGTATAAAATAGAAATAGATGTAAATTTGGGGTGAAATTATGCAAAAAATCAGGATTGCTTTCTTATTGGCGATAGCGGTGTCATGTGTGATCACGGCTCAGGCTCATGCCGCTACAAAAATCGAAGGCATCGCCATAGTCATGTCTGTGTCAGGCGATGTACAGATGCAGAAAAAAGGCACGACAAGCTGGCAGCCCGTGACCAAGAGTACCAATCTGAAGAGTGGAGATCACATCAAGACCGGTTCTGCTTCGTCGTGCCTGATCCGCTGGAGTGGCGGTAATTCGGTGAAACTCGCGGCATTCACTACCATGAAGATAGATAAACTTGAAAAGAATCCCGCTGCTGGATCGGAAAATTCGAGCATAAACATGTGGAACGGCAAGGTGTATGCGAAAGTGAACAAGATGAATGGCTCGCAGTCGTCGTTTGAAGTCAGAACGCCAACCGCTATCGCAGGTGTACGCGGCACTCAGTTATCTGTCGCCGTGGGGTCGGATGGCACGACTGATGTCGGCTGCTTCGATGGCAGTGTGCAGGTAAACGGAGTCGGAGGCGGTGGAGTGCTTCTCGAAGAAGGCCAGCGGACTTCCGTAAAAAAAGATGAGCAGCCCGGGCCGCCCGAGCAGCTTTCGCAGGAGGAAAAACAGGAGTTCAGGCAGATTGATGAAGAAATCGGACTTTCCCTTTCGATCACATCCCCTGCAGGCGATATCGAAACTGCGCAAGATGAGGTTATGATCTCTGGTACCACTGACCGTGGTAACACACTGATGGTCAACGGCGCGCCTGCTACTGTCGACGAAAAGGGCGCATTCAAAACTACGGTCAAGCTCACGGAAGGCGATAACGATATTACTGTCGAAGCCACTAACAGAAACGGCGCGTCTATGGCCCGCAGTCGAAAGGTTAAAAGGACACAGAGCAAGAAGCCGGAGCCATCACCAGGCAAACAATCAGACGGCACGGCAACCGGCGGGAGTGATAAAGATCAGGGTGAATCAGAGAGGGCTCTGCCGTTAGTGCTTTCGATATCCTCACCACGTGATTACCTCACTACCCGCGACTCGACCGTGGCAGTGGCCGGCACGGCAACTCCCGGCTCTTCAGTGACTGTTAATGGCGTACCGGCTATCGTTTCTCCATCAGGTACATACACGGCCATAGCGCCCCTCATCGAAGGCGAAAACCAGATCACTGCCAATGCTGCTGGCCGGGACGGCGGCACCAAGTCCCTTTCGGTCACGGTCATCAGGGACACGACACCTCCATCAATCATTGTCATGCAGCCCGGCACGACATTCGGCACATCTTCTCCCGGCTGCGAACTTATCTACGACGCAACCATCACACGTTCGCTCCGCAGTGCGGCTATGCCACCTAACGCCATCCGTTGCGAAATCATCGGCCGCACGGAATCATCTGCTAATCTCATCATCAACAACAAACAGTACCAGGTAGAGACCGACGGGAGTTTCACTGCAGCAGTTACGACACGGATCGACGCAAACACCATTGACATTGCCTCGACAGATCAGGCCGGCAATCGCGCATCGGCCATCGTCACACGCGTTTTCGACGAAACGGCCGTCATCGACAGGACGGCGGTCAGCTTTATCGAGGTTTCCGCTTCTCCGGCAGTGATCACTTCCAATGAAACTGATACGGCAACCATATTTATCAATACCTTCAATTTATATCGTGAACCGGTCGCCGCCACTGTCACAGTTACGGCCACGAGCGGCGGCAGGCTTTCGACATCGCATGTCATTACCTCCGCTGAAGGCGCCGGCACTGTCACCTTCACCGCCGGTGCCGGAGGGACGACCATAGAGGTCGTCACCATCTCCGTTACAAGCGGCAGCATATCCGCTTCGACTATCATCACCCTCTCCCCTGATTTGCCTCCTCCCTTCGAAGGCAACTGAGTACATCACCCCACAACTTATCTGGAGGGCTTCACTTGAAATCTTCATCAGCACTTGCCGCTATCGCCATCGCACTCATGACCTTCACAAATTCACTCGCACAGACTGCCAGCGACACACGTATCGAACTCGGAGTCAAAAGACTCGTCGCCGTATATCCCGAACCTTTTTCGGTGATACAGGATGTCACGCCGATGATCACACTTGACGCGTCGCAGCTCGAAGTGCCGCTTGATCCCCAGTCTGTTACCATTACACTCAATGGCGTCAATGTCACCGAAAATTCCGAAATTACTTCAGCCTATATCATCTATCAGCCATCCGAGCCGCTTCCTGATGGCAAGTACGAAGTGCGTGCTACATCTTCCGACATCGACAAGAAGACAGTGGAACCCATCTCATGGGTGTTTTCCATCAGCCGCACCGCAGAAATGGCTGCTGGTGCCCACCCCGAATCTGACGACAATACCACGGGACGTTTCTCGATCACCACACACTCCGTCTCGGCATCGTTCGACAAACAGGATGCCGTCGATGTTACTCAGCTTTTCCGTGAAAAGGAAGGAACGAGAACAGATGCCGATCTCAGCTTTACCAACGTAACTGACAAACGCACCATATCCGCATCATATCATCGCGAAACCCAGGATTACACTGGCGTTTCCATCGACCGCGCACGCATCGGTTATTCCACAGACGGGCTGACCGCCACCCTTGGGGATTCGTGGTTTTCCATCTCCGACCTCACAATACTCGGCACGCAGATGAATGGTCTGTCAATCGAAAAAGACACGGGGAAATGGATACTTGTTCCTTTCGCCGGCCGCACACAGGACACGAGTTCGGGTTATCTCAAACAGATGTCCGCAGGGCTGAAATCAACATACAAATGGAACTCCGGCCAGTTGACCACATTCACTTATGTCAAGGCAGATGAAAAATCCGCTTTCCCGTCAGAGACTCCACGACATGACCGTATCGCCTCCCTACGCCACACTCTGTCCATTTCTCCAAAAATCAAAACATCATTGGAAACAGCCGTTAACGAATACAGATATTCTGGCACTCCCGGTACAGCCAACGATTCGGCCTCGCGAATCACCCTCGAAACAACCAGCCGGAGGTTCAACACGACTTCCGAGTACTACAACTACGGCAAAGAATTCATGCCCGTCTCAGACAGTTCGGCGCGATTACAGCGCAAAAACCGTGAAGGATACAAAGTGCGCGCATCTATCCAGCCACTCAAGCCCATAACCATCGGCGGTGAATACGAAGACTATGACACTGCGCCCAACTCGGAAAACATACATCCTGCCGGCTCGCTTCGCACCAATATCTACGCCAACATCTCGGCAGGCATACTGCAATCAGCCAATATCCGGCAAACCACACTCAACACCGGTTCCGCCACAACCACCACTGATTCGGACACACTAGGCGTCACCAACGTCATCTCAATACCATCTTTCGGGCCCTTCGCCGAATCCCGACTCGTTGTCGGCTGGCAGAAAATCGACTATTCGCTCTTCAACAAGCTTAAGCTCGAACAGACCGATACAAGCACCACAGTCCAGTTGCTCAACATCAATACGGCATGGCGTGACATGTTCACAATCTCAGCCGCCTACACCGATGCAGACACCGACATCACACTTCCCACCGCCTTGTCACACAACCGCTCGACAACGACATCGGGCGCGGTTACCTGGAGCATTATCCCGTTCAAACTCCTGCTCACTGGCAGATATGAGCATGTCAAAAACACCGGCTCCACCATCGACAATCTCGAAGATAATTTCAAAACAGTTCTCAAATATATAGTCAACGACACATATTCGCTCAACCTCGGATATGACACGATCCATCATTCCGATGCAGTCAACAGTGTATATAATTATACCGAACGTATCGTTCGCATAGGCGAAGAAATGACTTTTTAGGGTTCATCCCAATGCTGTTTATTAAGAACATAACACCTGCATTTGATAGCCCATCCTGACTTCATGCCTCATAGATTCTTGGGTTTATCCAGGAATGTCCCCGGGCCAAACCGAACATCGGAAAAAGTTTTCTCGTTCTCTAGTTCGCGATTTGGGAGAATTTCGGCATGTAGGGTGCTCGTGCAGAACCATGTGTCGAAATTAGAGTTGGGTGCTATTTTGTTCTGTATAATTTGTTTGTGTTCGCGCACCTGTTTGTCTGGGTGCAGTGCCACTTGCCCGGTATCGTCGTAAATCAGTCCGACAGGGATGCGGCAATGAAATTAGCCACGGCTTGCCTTGTTCCTGATGCCGCCACGAAGCCGTGCCTGGAGCACGTGAATTTCCGCCTTGCTCAACTGAAGAAAGCCGGAAAGGTGCGAAGGCGCTGAATCAATGAACAACTATGGACTCGGCATACTCATCTAGGCGCGCGACGAAGCGTCGAGCGTCTTTCAGCGCGTCTCGAACAAACCTCGATAATCGTTCGTCTTGCGGCAGCGTGCGCCGGACTTATCATCGCTGGCGGCATCATCCTCACATTCCTCGGTGCTGTCGGCATGCTTTCCGTAGGCCTCGCCGCACTTCCGACTGCCGGTGCGGCCATTGTCGGTATCGTTACCGCAATACTCCCGGTGATTGCCATAATAACCGCGCTCGTTTCGGCAGGATTCGCCCTTTATTACGCATGAAAGACCAACTTCGGTGGCATCCGTGATTGTGTGAGGCCGATATGGAAACAGCTTCGCGAAGGTTTTCAGACCATTTCGAATGTTGTGTCGGGCGTGATCTCGATCCTTCGCGGCAACCCTATCGCGCCCGAACTTCAGAAATCACTCGCTGCTGGCGGCCTCATGTCCACAGTCACTGGCATCGCGAACTTCATCAAGGCAGTGTTCGGCGGCGTAAAAGGATTCATCAGCGGAGCCCTTACTGTAGTCGGACCGGTATTTTGCAATCTGTTTTCTGCACTTGCCCCTGTCGCTACGTATTTTATATCTTTCGTCAAAACCGCGTGAAAAATCATCGCCGGATTCTTCGCCATGTTTTCAGGCGGCAGCAAAAAGGCAGACAGCGATGCGCAATCGGTCGGAAGAATTCTCGGAAAGGTATTCGTCTTTGCATTCACACTCGCCATCCGAGTGATCACGATCTTCATCAGGACTGCAGCGCAAGAGTTCGCTTGACTGCCTTCATGACAGTAATCCCCGTGAGTTCACCGAGTTTCGTGTGTTTTCCGGCACCCGTCAATGGCACATCGCCTGATATCCTGCAAGCTCGGCTATCTGGTCAGTGCCTGTCCCAATAGCGAGTCCATCCGAATAACGTGAGTTGACAGAAAGCTCCTGAAAAGCTGCCGTTTTCGCTTCTGTGGCCATCATTACCATCCTGACAAGCGCGCCTGGCACATATCCCGGTTGACGAATAACATGAGATTTATCGTGCCATCGCGCAGTTCCGGGGAATCAGGTTCGACTTTGATGAATTTTCCGTTCTCTTCATAATACATCGCGTGGTCACCAGCGCGGCCGGCATTAGTTTCGACGCCTGCAGTCGCTATCGCCGTAACCTGAAGACCTCTGAAAGTGGCGGTTTCGATAGCCGCATGATTCATATTGGCTGCCGTTCCGAGAGCGACAGCCGTTTCCGGTGTCAACGCATGTGTGCGGCATATACCGGCGTGATACTGCTCTGGTGTCTGCTCCGTAATTTCCCTGAATTTTACGTCATGCCCCGATGGTTCGCACGACTGATGGTTGAACATCGCATCCATCGTTTCCCTGACGCCACCGTTGACGCGGCATGTTGAAATCACTCTGTGCGGGCATGTGAATTTTGCTATCACTATCCGGTCGAGCCTGTGTATCTCAACACCATCGTATAATTTATCGAGCATCATATCCGCCGCCGTTTTCCTAAATGTACTGGCGGCATAAATCATATAGCATTCGCAGATGAGTGGAATAGAAAATATCGTTTATATACAGTATGAATAACACTTTTATAATTACTATGCCAAGTGTGACGAAAACTGCTGTGGAAACGATGAGCGCTTCGAAAAAGCCCCGGGGTTCCATCAGACGTGAATGTGACGCGGACGGATCGAATGCGCGAGATTGCACGGCGAGCGCGATTGTGCCTGAGCGTCTGAAGCAGTTTACGATGAGAGGCCTCATAAGTCTGAAGATATTACCAACCGTTCTGAACGGATTCGCTTCGAGCAGTTTGCCGCCGCGCATGGACATCGCGAGCCTTACGCTTTGAAGTTCGTCAAACACCACGGGGACAAAGTTGACCGCCGTAACGGTCATGAATGCCATAATATAGGGAATGCGAATTGCCGTCATACCTTCGAGCATCTCGCCAGCGCTGGTAGTGCGACAAAACACAACGCCGGCCGCTATCATCGTGCAGAACCGTAGTGACTGAGCGGCTCCATACATGAACCCTTCGCGGTACAGGCAAATATCGCCTGTCAGTCCGCCCAGCACGCGCGCGTTGTGCGACACGAGCGTGAACATGACAGTACGCGGCTCGGCGCTGTAGAAGATTGCCTGCGTCAGCATGGTGCTCCACATCACAATGGCAAGCGCGCAAATGAGCAGCCCAATATTTCTCAGACTTACTCTCGCGGCCAGCACACATGCCATGGACACTGCGAAAACGCAAGCCAGTGTTTTTTCATTGTCGAGACACACCGCAATGATCGATGTCATTAGCAGTATCACGATGCGTCCTTCGGACCTGATGCGGAACGTTACGCCTGTGGGACCAGTTTGCAGCACAACAGTATTGTCACTCATACGTCACTCCATGCGAGCGTGTCGCTGAACCTCTTTCCGATGAATGTCGCGATATAAACATAGATCACTCCATTGACGACTATGTTCATGGCCACATACCACTGGGCGTAGTACAGACGGTAGAGCGCCATGTATATGTTGATGTTCGTCAGACTGCAGAACGAGTGTGCTGCCGCAAGACATGTCGCGACTAAAAATGTCGCCCCCGGCGTCCATCGGAAAGCTTCGCGCCTGCGTGTGACTCCGCTCACGAACAGGGCCATTTCGAGCATCGTGACCGACGTCCCCGTGTAAAGAATATCAGTAACATGTATCGAGCCCAGAAACACCGCGCCGAGCAAATAACTGACAAGCATTTTCAGTGTCACGACTCCAGGACGCGGTATCAGCCGCATGAGGGCGACAAGCAACGCTACATGAACAATCTCACTGAAAAAGCCCGTGATGAAAACGCTGAAAGGACCCATGACCGCGTTGAGCATCGACCCGAACAGTTGAGTGGGGACACTCTGTATTGCGAACGTGAGCGCTCCGAATAGTGATATTATTATGAACCATCTGATTTTCATCCCCGCCACGATCGAGCGAAATTTACACACGAAAACGGCGATGCCGCTGAACGCAAGGATAATGGCGCTCACCGTGAACATAAAGGCCACAGCATTGGATGTGGTTATATAAAGAGGGAACTCATAGGTGCCAATAGTAGTTGTCGTTCCCATCGGAATGAGACTTACCTTGCGGCGATATACGTGCCTGTCAGGTTTGTCAGTCACGAATAACGGCAAAACGACTTTCGACGTCTCGAGTGGTTCCAGCGTAGTTGCCACAATTACCGACACGTCATTGCGACCTCCGAGATATTCGCTTGGCGGGAAAAACGCTCTGGCCGTACTGTCTCTATCTTTTTCGTAAATATCTGATTTCAACATCAGTGCCATCCGCCTGTCCGTGCGGTTATTCAGCACCAGCGTCTGATATGTGGTCGGCGACCATCTGTCGTAATGCTCTTCGGCAACTCCAAAAAAGGTGCCGATTTTCTTCAGTATCTCCGGCCTGATGAACAGCGAGTCCCTGCGATTTTTCGCATCAAAAAACCCCTCGGCGCCCGTTGGCATCATCTGTCCCGTCACGGCGACTGCCTTCGACAACTTCTCGACCGCAATGACATCCACATCTACTATCCTTTCATATTCCATCAGGCTTCCGGTCGCCGATGTGGTGACGCTACATTGAATCCGCGATTGCCCTTTCCTGTCGATACGAAGTTTCATCACAGTCATCGACTTGTCGAACTGCACATCAAGTTTCCCGTCCACAATCACCCTGCGCCCGGCTCTGGTCACTCTATCCTGTGGCGAAATTGATTCTTCAGACAGCAACTCCGCAGATTCAGGAAGATCAATGACTGCTCTGAAAGACATGGGCGAATCAGTCTGGTTTATCACCGATAGCGCCGCTGTGAATTCACTTCCTGATGCGACAGAGGCACTGTATTTCTTATTGAACTGGCCAGTGCCTTCACCGCCGGAATCCATTTCTCCATCATATGGAGCAAGGAGACCGACACTGCTGGCGAATAAAGTACGGTAAGGACTTTTCGCACGCACAGTCACATCAAGTCTTTTGCCCACAATATGGAATGAATATCCCGTGCCGCTTTCCCAGGGAAATACAAGCGACAGCGCGCCTCTTTCGACTCCACCGTACCGGGTATCCATCATTGGACGCCCGGCATCGTCGGTTATCGTAACCCGCGTGATGCCAGTACGTCTGGACAGAACCACTTTCGCGCCTGTTGCCGTGAACTCGACCCCTGCCTGCACATCGCGCGAAGAGTGCCGCTGCCATACACCAATCCCTGCGGAAGCCAGCACAACCAAAATCAGAATGGTTATCGCAAATCCAGTTCTTTTCATATCAATGTACAATATGCACCCTATATTTCCCGACAACAGTTCTCCCGTCAGTTAGCCTGTACGGAGTCTCGACGGCAGCTACATATCTTCCGTCAGAAGTAATGTCTGAAATGTGGTACAGAGGTCCCTCCGTTTCATAAGTCCATGCCAGCTTCGAGGCGCCCCCGCCTCGCCCCCATGTATCAAACACATTGATTTCGAAAGAATCGATATTATCGGAAGCCCCTTTACGGTGATCAGCCGATGAGGGGATCACCGCCCATCTGCCTTCGCGGGAAAGAAACACGCCTTTCGTCGATCCATCCGTATGCCATTTCCAGCGTAGTCGTCCATCATAACCATACGCGAAAACATGGTTCGTAGCGGGATGTGGCGCGGCATTCTGCTTCCGTGAAGTTCCGGCCCCGGGTGGAATGTTCGACCCCGGAACTCCGAAATAAACCTCTTTCGACCCAATCGCGGCATACGCCAGATTCGCGTTGACCGGTATGTTGCCTATCAGCACAGGAGTCCCGATATTTCTCACCCAAACGGGCTCGTTAACGGGATATTTATTACCAGCTATTTTCTTCGCCCGCAGTGAATCGAACAGCAAGCCTCTCCCGTCATTCAGTCCCAAAACCGCATGCCTC
>CAZQSL010000076.1:0-17403 GCA_964595945.1 uncultured bacterium | reverse complement strand
ACAGTCATAATCTATCCGTGAAATCCGTGTCAAAAAGTCTTTTATTGTTTTCGGATGGTACACCAGATCATCCCGGCAGACCATAACCATACATAGGGAAATTCCATTGATATTTCGTATATGTCAGCGGATTGGCATTACTTCACAACACCATCACGCGAAATGCCGGCAACCCTGTCGAATCCCTGATAAGCAACGGCGGCCAGCTTCGTCGAAATGCTTTCGCCCGCGCCGATCTGCATGACGGCGCGGCGCGCGAGTGAATTGCGCAGACCGCCGGGCCAGCTCGTCCAGGGTTCGAGCGCGAGATTATAAGTACGCCCGTACCACGGAAAACCATACCCGCCGCCGAACACTTCCCAGAGCCATACAACCTTGAACAGCTCGCGATCGAAGCTCATGCCGAACCCGACTTTCTTTTCGGTGTTAGTGATCGCATACCACCCGTCAGTGAGGCCGAGCAGATAGCACATTTCGTGTGTAAGCGCGTCGGGAGCAGGGACTTTCGAAAGGTCAAAGTCATTGCCGTCGCGGTCTTTGACGATAGGCCACGACTCGTGGCTCGTGCCTGGCAGCACGCGCGGGCGGCCATCGTCATCGGACGGATGGACCTCGACGCGGGTCGCCGGGATGTCGATACGGCAGGCTTCGCTGAGAAATGGCGCGCCAAATGCCGGATGGTGCCCCCACATGAATTCGAGTGTCTCGCACCCTTCATTGCTTGCTGTTTCTTCGATGTGAAGCACTGCGCTGTTGCGGTTCAGCGTCAGTGTTTTTTCGAGGAAAAAAGGAGTGCGGCAGGTCCGGACGCTGAGTTTAGCGGATACTTGATCGGGCGTGTCGCGCGTGATTACGCAGTCCCACGGCATGAGCGATACTTCGCCATGCTGGCCGATTTCGACACCGTGATAATCGCAAGCGACGCCGCCGGTAGGGAATATTTCCTGCCAGCCGCCGTGGTAGTAATCTGAGAAGAAACCGTCCTGTTTGCCTGACGAGGGGACAAATGTCTGCGGGGGCCGCACGGGATTGGGCGAGCGCCACAAGAAGTCGGTGTCGGTGGGCTTGTGGAGAAATTCATAGATGTCGCTGCCCTTGTCGAGCAGCACTGACACGCGCAGAAGTTCATTTTCGAGGACAAGCACGCGCAGGCCGCGAAATGTCATTTCGGCAGTGATCCTGCAGCCCCAGTTGCGGTCGTAAGTATAAGTCATGCCGGGCCTCCGTGGGTGGAAATGCGCTATTTATTGAGCAGATAGACAGTGTCGCCGGGTTTTGTGCCGGTCAGTATCACCGCTCCGCTCACTGCCGCGTCAGCGGCTGCCTTGTGCAATGATGCCTGATCGCCCGTGTCGACGATATAGTCAGACCCGAATGCGATTATCTCTGACCGCCCACTGATCTCGGCCTTTTCGATAGCTGTGCCGGACGGCGCGCCTCTCGTGCCGATGAATGCGAAAGACGATACGTATTCGGGGTCGAGGACGATTTTGCCCCCGCTGCCCGCGAACGCGTCGAACACATCGCCATTGACAAACACGCCGGGGCCGCATCTCACGGATGCGAGGATCATCGTACCGGTCGGCTGCGACTCGATGAGCCGCACTATGCCATCATTGGCTTCGCCTGTAACATACAGGCTGAATCCTCCCTGCCCCATCACTTTGCCCGTATCGGGCGAATAGGCTGCAATATTGAATCCCTGCGTGCTTTTTGAATAATTTTTGCCATTGATGTAAATGCTGCTCGGATCATTCCAGCTTGTCGACGACTGGACGATATACACGTCTTTATTCCCGAGGATGGAAATCCCGCTTTTGGCATTCACAAGGTCATTATCGAGATACGTGGTGAAACCTTCGGTGTTGAGCATGATATAAGCCTGAAATGTTTCGAGCCCCGAAAGCGGAGGTATCACGCCTTTGCGTACAGCGGCTTCGAGCGGCATCGCCTGCCAGCCTGGCGTCCGCTGCGGCGGCACGATCACGGTGCCCGTGTCTTCGGTGAAATATACTCTGATGGACGATGCCGCCACGCCGCTGCCGATCAGTTTTCTGTAGAGTTCGGAAGTCGACTGGGGGGCTGCGAGCTGGATTTTCGACCTGAGAGCGTCGATCTCCGCCGGGAAGGGGGCCACGACGACAAGTCCGTCGTTTGTCCGCAGGGTGAGAGTGGCAGTGGCGTCACCGGCCCCGGCAGCTGGCGTCAGGACGCACGATACAGCCAGGCACGCCGCAGCGAAAAGCCACGCCGCTCTGCGGCCCGAGACGCTGATGCGCGCGAGCAGTTCGTTCATATATATCTCCTGATGGAAATATTCGCGCCGGGAGTGAAGACATTGCGCCGAGTGTTTTCTATGAAAAGATCGACCGGGATGTCGTATTTCATTATCGTGAAAATACGGGCGATGCCTGCCTTGACCGTCCGTCTGTAGGGGATTGTCTTGCCTTCGCGCGAAAGGTTGAGATCGACGAATATCGAGTCGAGATCAAATCTCGCGAGCGGGTCGCGCGGATTGAAATAGTCTCTGTTGCGCATCACCGAGAAGTAAATGTCTTCCCAGTGGTCATCCTCCGGCAAGCCGGTGAGCCGGATATAGTCTACATTGTAACGAAGTGAAAGGACTTTTGTGCGGTCGAATGCAAGGTCGAGATCGAGATTGCCCTTCAGCCATGATTTCGAGCCGATGCCCGTCACCTCCATGCGGGATTCGCCAGAAAGGACAGGGCCCCGGGCGTTCCAGGCCGATTTGCTGCGCCCGATCTGAGAGGCGAGCGACAGGATGAAATTGAAGTGATCGTCTATCTCACCCTCATCCGTGAGATCGCGCACCTTGAGATTGCCGGCCCTGAGTTCATAGTATGAGGATTCGCCGCCGCCGCTTGCCTGCAACTGATAGCCGAAGCGGTCAAGCGTGGCGGCCGCGCCGAGGCGCGATGACGGGTTTTTTATTTCGACTCCTTCGAATCTCGTGAGCAATTTCATATCTTCGTCGCCGTAGCCGAGTTCGAGGTGGGTCTTGTCCTTGACGATCCTGTCGACATTGCCGAAGCGGACTGACTTTTTGCCGCTTGTCATGATGAAATCCGCGCCGTGGCGGAGCTCGCTGAATTCATTGAGATTTTCGATGCGCCAGCGTGAATTGATGTTCTTGCCGAGCTTCTGGTTTTTCTGGACAGCAGCGGTGCGGCGGTCGAATTTTTCGAATATGTTTTCGGTGATGAGCGTCCAGCGGCTGGCCGTCTCGCGACCGAAGAAGAATGTGCCGTCCATGTCGCGACGGTTCGTGCGGTTGAGCAGGTCCTTGAATTTCAGATAGGCTATGCCCTCATATTTGATGTCGGCGACAAGGCCGTCGGTCGCGGTATTGTCGATGTCGACCTGTGCTTTTTTGGTGATCCTCGGGACGACCTGCACAACCAGATGCACGCCTCCGTCGTCGGCAAAGTCGGGATGTATCTCAGATGTGACGGGGATGTTGAAGGGAATGGAGATGAAAACCCTTTTAGGCGCGATTTTGATTTCAGCGGGGTTGCCCTTAGGTGTTACCAGCCTGAGCGTGACTCCTCTTGCGAGTATTTTATCGTCGATCTGCACAGGCAGCACGACCGTCACCGGGTCCGATTTTTTCTGCGGCAGCACACCGACAACGACAGGGGCCGAGCCGCCTTGAGGAGTGATGGCCACCGTGCCGCCCGGAGCCGGAGGAGCATCATATTTCACATATACCGGCACTCCGTCGATGACTGCGGCAAAACCGTTCCTGAGGTCTTCGGCAGTGGCGGCCATGACCAGCGGCACACTGACGGTTTCTGTGGAAAACATATCCTGCGCCGCCGTCGCGTCGAGCCATGACAGCAGTGCAAATACCAGTGTGATTAATCTTGTCGCAATTTTCATTTAAGGGGCACCTTCCCCTTTACTCTGCCTGCCCTTATCGACACCCGGTCGGAGGAGGCAGTGCCGGACAATATGACGACCGGTGATTCGGTGAGAATGAAAAACCGTTCTTTTTCATCGTCGCTCAGTATTTCAAATGCGGCACGGTCGATCGTGACGAAGCCCACCGTGTTGAGCGCGGCAGCGGCGAGTCCCGTATCGAGTGACTCTATCGGGGGGATCACTCCCGCCAGTATCGCGCCGCGCACTGTCATGTCCGCGAGCTTTTTGTCTTCATCGAAATTCACTTCGCCTTTTCTGAATATTTCAATAGTGACATCGCTGCCGGGAAACGCTTTTTTTATGCTGGCCGTCAATGCCTGTGCTTTTCCGGGTACAGATTCCAACGCATGTATCCATTGGGCAATTTCGGCAAGCGTGGCATTTTCGCCGCTGATCACGATCGCGCCGTCATCGAGTTCGACAGTAGTAGTGCGAAATTCCGCGCGGGCGGCCGTGGCAAAAAACAGCATCAGCGCGGCAATGACAGATGCAAACAGTGTCTCTGTAATTTTTCCGGCAATAGCGGTCATCGCGCCACCGCCGTTTCCGCCCACAGTCTGGCATAGTCGGCCGACAGTCCGTCGATATATTCGGAAAGCTCCATCGGGCTGGTGCAGGCTGATTCTCTTTTCAGCAACTCGTCCATTCTGGCGCGCACGGAGTTGTAGCCGGCTCTGGAGTCGAGGCGCGCCAGCCACTTTTCGGCATTGGCCGCGAGTGCGGCGCGCGCAGGCAGCGCCTCCATGGCGCATTCTGATTTTTTGAATATCTGCCACACGTCGAGTATGGTGGCAGCAGACTCGATCCGTGCTGTCACATCGTAGGAGTCGATGAGCTGCGTCATGAAATATGGTCTGATCGCGCCCGGCGTCATCTCAGGATATGTCGCGAACACCTTGTCGAGGCGCACGAGTGAATTTTCGAAAACGGATTTCTGCGAACCGATCACGGCGCCCTGATTGTGCAGGATGTCCTGATAGAGAGTGAACATGCCGATTGGGATCGGACTGGATTTCACGCGGCCACGGCTCACGCGCTGGAGTTCCGTCCGCCTGAGCTTTTCCACGGCTGACGAAAGAGCCGAACGGTTGGCCTCTGTCATGTTGACCGGATTGCCAGCGGCGCAGCATCGCGCGGCGGCGATCATCACGATCGCCATCACAGCCATCGCGGTTGCCAGTCCGGTTGCGCCTTTGCCGAGTTTCACTATTTGTCCGAGCCCCCGAGTCCGAGTATCTGCATCCGTGTCATGAGTGATCCTATGTTCGCTTCCCATCCTATATCAAATGACAGGCACTTCATCCTGTGGCTGATAAAAAAAGCGACCTCGTCAAATTTCGTTTCGTCCATGTCATATTGCGAGTCTATCTTAAAATCGTTGTTCCTGTTGATTTTGATTTTCGTGTAGCCGAACATTTTGTCGTTGCCGTTGATATAGTCGGATTGGAATGGCGTGCTGCCCGAGTGAGAGAACTTCATATACTGTAGACGGATTTTGGGATCATCGCGACGGCCATGCAGCAGCTCGATCCCGCCGCTTACCAATCCATAATTGTCAATGTCATCGTATGCCGCGTACCGCGCGTCGAACAGGAGTGAAAAACGGGTCTGGCGACGCGCCGCGCTGAGTGGATATGCCGACTCCACTTTTGCGGCAGCCCTGTTTATGCGGCCTGTGCCGGCTTCTTTGAGCGCGCCCGCCTCTGCCTCGATTTTTGTGGTGAGTTTTGGCATCCGCCTGTTGAAAACCGGGGCTGTTATGCCCGCTACCGGCTCGTTCCACACCACTACGGGGTCGAAGAACCGGAAATAACCGTTGTTGACCTTATACTGCTTGCCGTAGCGCAAATACGCCCTGGACTGCTCGAATTGTCTGATCGGCTTTTCGATATATGCGCTCGCGAAAAAGCCGTCTTTCATAAAATAATTCGCGTCGACACCCATTGTCATGCGATTCTTTTCGGCTCTGGTAATCCCCGTGTTGAGCATCAGTCCGCCATAGTTGGCAAACCCGACCGATGGCGCGGCGAAAACCCATCTGCCGTATTCGGGCTCGCGCACGCCTTCTTCATTGATGAGGTTTGTTTCATACTTTTTCCATCTGAATACCTTGTGGTCAAGGAAATAGACATTGATTTTTTTGAACTTCGCTCGTCCGTCGGCAGTCAGTTGCATCTCGTTCGCCGTTACATGATAGTCAGGCGCGTCGAGCATGCAGGTCGAAGCCCGCACATCCTTCATATCCATCGCGCCATCCGGCATGATCGCCACCGACGCAGCGCTGATGTTGACGCCCCTGATGCATGTAGTGATGCCTTCGAGCTGCGCGGTCTGCGTGTCGGGAAAATACCGCATCCGGGCGCCACGTATCTCGTAGTCTGGATTCTTCAAGATGTACTCGCCGTCGATGGTCACTGTTTCGGAAGCCTCGTCGATCGACACTTTCTGTGTGGAGATTTCGTATTTTTCAAATTGCAGTGTCACACCGCCATCGACTATGTACTGCCCGTCAGCCTCGGAATAATGCATATTGTCAGCGGTCAGATTGAGCATCGCGTCGACCGCGACCGGGGAAGGGGCGGCAAACACTGACGTCGCGCAAGCCATCGCAATCACGATCAGGCATATCAGCAGCACAGGCAGTCCGCGCATGGCCGCACATCCGCCGGCCGGCAGGTTATTTGTCAATTGCTCATCCTCTTTTTTCGTCATTTTCTCAGGCGTCCCGATTCACACATAAAGCCGCCAATCTCGCGGGGGTTGCTTCACTCCGCACTTCTGTTGCCGGTTTTCCTGACGATCTTCGCGCCGAGCGCGGTGAGCTTCCTGTCGAAATCCTCATAGCCGCGATCGATGTGGTAAATCTTGTAGACAGTAGTTTCGTTGCGGGCGGCGAGCCCCGCGACTACGAGTGCCGCGCCGGCGCGGAGGTCGGTCGACACCACGCGCGAACCGCTGAGCGACTCGACTCCGGTGATGATCGCGGTGTTGCCACGCACGTCTATGTCGGCGCCCATTCGGACAAGTTCGGCCACGTGCATAAACCTGTTTTCCCAGACGGTTTCCTTTATGCTGCTCACCCCGTCGGCGACTGCCGCGAGCGCCATGATCTGCGGCTGCATGTCGGTCGGAAATCCCGGGTGCGTCATCGTCGTCACCTTGACCGGCCTGAGTTTTTTCCTTGCCGTCACGTTGATGCCGTTTTTGACTTCACGGAATACCACACCAGCTTCGACGAGCTTGACCATGATGGGCTCAAGGTCAGCGGTGCGGGCGTTTTCGATCGTCACATTGCCGCGAGTGAGCGCGGCCGCCACCATGAATGTGCCGGCTTCGATCTGATCGGCGATCATCCGGTGAGTGGCGCCGTGGAGTTTCGGCACACCATCGATCGTGATGGTCTTGGAGCCTTCGCCGAAAACCCGCGCGCCGAGTGATTTGAGAAACCACGCGAGGTCCTGGATATGCGGCTCCTCCGCCGCGTTTTCGATCACCGTGCGGCCCTCCGCCAGTGCTCCGGCCATCATCAGATTGGCCGTGGCGCCCACCGACGGGAAGTCGAGATAGACTCGCGCTCCCCTGAGCTTTTTGCACCGCGCCTCGATGTAGCCGTGGTCTTTTCTGATTTCCACACCCATCTGCTGAAAGCCTGCCAGATGGTAATCGATCGGGCGCGAACCGATCGCGCACCCGCCAGGCATCGCGACTCTCGCCTCGCCAAATCTCGCAAGCAGCGGCCCCATCACATAGATCGAGGCGCGCATCATGTTCATCAATTCGAAGCTCGTTTCGTGATTGGTGATATCTGCCGCCTGCACGCTCATCGTGTTGCCATCAAATGAAACCCGAGCGCCGAGATTTTTCAGCACCGATTTCATAGTGCACACATCAGCGAGCCGCGGCACATCGTGCAGTATTACTTCATCGCCGGTCAGCAGCGTTGCCGCCACGATCGCGAGCGATGCGTTTTTGCTGCCGCTTACCCTCACGTTGCCCTGCAGTTTCACGGGGCCTTCTATTTCATAATAATCACCCTGCGTCTCGCAGGGCATTACCTCTTCCGGTTCACTCACTTCAGGGGTTCTCCGCATACGTTTTGCGCCGGACTGTCCGGCGTTATTCCATCAGATAATTTTAGCAGAAGCAGCCATTTGATTCGAGCAATTGCCTCACTCTATGACGATACTGATTTCCCCGACATTCTCCTGCGTGCCGCAATCAGCGCGCCGCACACCACCATCGCCGCTCCCGCCCACACAAACCACACGAACGGTTTTTCCGCCACCTGAAGATATATCCTGCCAATCCTTCCGGTGTCCTTTTCCGTTTCGACTCCGACAGGAGTGATGTACACATCGCGCAACACCCCTCTAATGATCACCGGCGAAGGTATCATTTCACTGTTTCCTTCCGGGAAATCCATCTCCCTTTTAACCGCCCGGCCGCCACTTACGACACTCAATCGCACCACATGCCCCCATGGTTTTCTTTCGGCCCCAGCGATGCCCACACCCACATTGCCCGCCAGTCCCGGCATGCCGCCTTTCAGATCAAGCTTGTCCACACGGGCCCCAGACGACGAAAAAACTATCCCCGCCACCGTCAGCGCCACACCCGCATGCGCCAGATACGCACCGGCATTACGCCCCTTCCCACCAACCACCAATGCCACCACGCTCACTACGCCCACCGCTCCCGCCAGGAACAGCACGACCACCATCACGATCTGCGTGACCCCCATCATCACTCCGCCAGCCCCCGCTATCACTCCTCCGGCCACTCCAGCCACAAGCCATCCCACAGGCATCGCTCCGCCCTTTTTCGTAAATAGGAACGGTACCGCAAACGCCGCCACACACATCGGCACAAACGCCACGACCGTCGTCCTGTTGTAATATCCCTCTCCGATCATCACCGCATTCACACCGCCGCTCACCCTCATCACCGCAATCAAAGCCATCACCACTCCCAATGCCACAAAACCAAACCATGCCCAGATCGAATACAACCCCACATTCATCAGATACGACCGGCCACTGACCGGCTCCTCCACCCGCTCCCCCGCCCTCGCGAGCAGCCATCCCCTCATCACCATCCACACCGCACCAGCCACCACCACCACCATCGAAATCACATACTCATACGCAATATCCGACGACTCGAACGTATGGACCGAAAACCCAACCCCTGCTCCCACTCCGCTCCTCGTCAGGCACGAACTGAAAAAAACCATCACAAACGCAACAGCCGCATACACACCCGACCACACCGCAAATCCGCCGCCCATGCCCGACGCCACCACTCCATGCAGGAGGCCGCACAGCGCTATCCATATCAACAGCGCACCATTCTCGACCGGGTCCCACGCCCAGTATCCGCCCCATCCGAGCACCCCGTACGACCAGTATCCGCCAAGCAATATACCCACTCCCGTAAGCGCGAACGCCACGCATATCCATCCCCTCGCACCCGCAATCCACCCCTTCAGATCACCCTTGATTATTGACGCGGCATACATCGCAAACGGCACAAGCGCAGCCGCGTACCCCGCAAACACAAACGGCGGATGGATCGCCATCCAGAAATTCCTCAGTACGGGATTCATGCCCGAGCCATCCACGGGCACCGCACCATTCATCACGAAAAATGGATTGTTGACTATCATATATAGCCACACGACGGCCTCCGCCGACTTCATCACAGCCGAAGCAGCCGCGTTTTTCCTCAGCGCGATGAAATTCACCACCGCCATCGCAAACGCCCACACCAGCAGGCTACCCTCACTCGCCGCCCACAACGCGGACACCCTCAGCATCAGCGGAAGCCCGTTGTCCGTCGTCCTCCAGACATATTCATACGAATAATCCCTGCCCGCCAGCAGCGCCAGCAGCGCCACCACAAGCCCCGCGCACAACAGATCGGACGCACTGCGCACCGCGCTCGAATACTTCGACCCACCACACCTGAAAATAAAGACCATGACAGGATACGCAATGCACAGCGCCGCGCAGACATAAGTCAGAAATACACCGGTGGTCACCTTTTGCCAACCCCCGGTCTGGATGTTTCATCCTTTGCTTTTTTTGAATATTTCGAAGGACATTTCGTCAGTATTTTTTCCGCGTGAAAGACCCCGCGGCGATACTCTCCGACAGCAACTACCTGCGCTGTCTTTTCGTTGAGTCCGGGCGGCGCAAGCCCCGCCACGCTTACCGTAAGCATATCGCCGCCATCGTCCCTGATCCTGAACGTAAACTCGTTCGCCCGCTTGTGAAACGTCTCCGGCACTGGCTTCCCCGCCACCTGCACCTGCCCGCCGAGCCGCGCCTCGGCTATGCTGACGTACGGCATCATCGACGGCTTCATGTTGGAAAACGCAAGTCCCGCAAATACGATGGCTACTACTATAAGTATAATTTGTGAATTTCTCATTTCTTTGTTCCCGCATTTTCCCTTTCGGCTTTTTTGAGCCGTGCCGAGATTCTGAAAAGGTACGCAAATATCAAAATCTGTACCGTAAGTGCAGTAAACAGGACTGTCTGCCATTCACTCATTGCGGAGTTCCTCCGAGCGTTCAAGATTTTCGATCCGGACGGATATGGTAAAAAGAATATGGTAAATCATGGTAAAGCCAGCGAGGGCCGCGAAAAAGACGATTTTCATGCGTGGGTCGGCGAGCTCAAACGCGCCACGGCCATTGATGACGGTATCGGGATGCAGACTCATAAAAACGCGTGGCACGATGAATACAAGATAGGGCATGACGGCAGCGGCAAATATCGCGTATGCCGCCGAGGCCTTCATCATGCGCCTGCCCCGAGGCAGGACTGAGCGGAGGGCAAAGTACGCGATGTAGATCAGGAGCAGGAAAACGATGGAGGTTTCGCGAGGATCCCAGTTCCAGTAGGCATTCCACGCGCGTTTTGCGAAAATCGCGCCGGTGACTGTCGCCATGACACAGAACCACAAGCCGAGTTCTGCACTCGTACGGGCGCGGATGTCGTCGCGGACGCAGCCTTTTCGCAGCACCTTTACGCTGTACCACAAAGATGAGAGAAACGCCAGCACTGACACCCACGCGACGGGGACGTGGAAGAAAAACACGCGGCCCGCCTCACCGAGCGTCTCCGCCGGCGGCACCCACCACAGGGCGCCTGCCACCACGAGAGTTGTCCACAGGGATACAAGTGCAAGATATATCGGATTCAATCAGTGTCACTCCGGATAGATGGATTCGAAAAGCACCGCGCCCGCGGCGAATGCCGAGACACAGTAGCACGACATGAACATGGGCAGCCCGCCTGCGGCAGCGCCACTGCCGAATGATCTGGACGTGAGTGCGATCGCCGACCACAGCAGCGGCATGGTCACTGGCAATGATACCACGGCGAGGAGCGCGCCGCCGGTTTTTTCACCGGTCGCGATGGCCGACAGCACAGTGCCTGTCACGGCAAGGCCAGCGACTCCCGAGACAGCGGCAAAAGCCATCTGCCCCGGCCGGGATACCGCCTGGCCGGAAAAAAAGATGAAAAGCAGTATCGATATGGCGGCGATTGCCGCGAGCAGCAAAAAAGTGAAAATGACTTTGCCCGTAAAGACCACAGTCGCCCGGGCGTTGAGACGGAGGAGATTCATGGTGCCCGGAGTTTCTCCGGCGCTGAACAGTCCGGCAGCGACCGTGAGCGACGCGAAGAACAGGACGATCCAGACAAGCGCGGCGGCAGTATGCGGAGCGAGGGCGCGCCCCTGCATCGAAAATGACGTCACGCATACACATGCGGCGGCAAAAAGCACCGCCGAGATGATCCGCCCCCTTTCCCGCAGGGCGCAGACCCACTCTTTCACAAGTATCACTGCCACTTCATTGAGGAAGGCTATGGCACACCTCGCAGAGTTCGCGTTCTTCGTCGCTGTTAGAGGCGATGACGATAGTTTTCCGGCTGGCCGTTTCGGTGATGAGAGCAAAGAGCGCAAGGGATGACTGACGGTCGAGATAGACGGCAGGCTCGTCGAGCAGCATGATGGAAGATGCGCGTGAAAAAGCCGCGATGATCAGAGCCTTCTGGCGCATGCCCGACGAAAAGGAGGCGATTTTGCCGGCGGGGACACCGCTGTCGAAAAAAAGGCCACAGAGGCGGCGTTCGGCTGCGGTGTCGCGTTTTTCGCGGCGGATGGAGCTTATAAATGAAAGATTTTCCTCAAGAGTCATTTCTTCGTAGAGTGAAACATATGGAGAAACGATGGCGATTTCGCGGCGCAGTTGCGCGGGCGGAAAAGTGCGGGCGGCATCGGTGTAGGCGGCCGACCCCGAGTCCGGCTGGCGGAGTCCGGCAAGTATTTTGATGATCGTGCTCTTGCCGCTGCCGTTGGGGCCGGTGACAGCAAGCGGAGCGCCGGGGGGTGCCGCAAATGAAACATTGCGCACGGCTGTCCTGTCGCCGTAACGTGCCGTAAGTCCGGTAACGGTGATGCCGTACAATGATCCTCCCCGCGCTCAGCGCCTGGCTGCGCCGATGATGTCTTGGACTGATTCGAGGGCGTTTTCGGAGCAATAGCCGCGGATGCCGTCCGCTATCTGGATACAAGTGCGCGGGTGGACGAAATTGATCGTGCCGGTCGAGACAGCAGTGGCGCCGGCCATGAGAAATTCGAGAGCGTCGCGCGTGCATGATATGCCGCCCATGCCGATGATGGGCACGTCCACGGCTGCCGCGAGCTGCCACACGGCAAAGACCGCGAGGGGACGTATGGCGGGGCCTGAGAGGCCGCCGGTGACATTGCCGAGGACGGGTTTGCGCGTGTGTGTGTCGATGACCATGCCCCTGTATGTGTTGACCGCCGACAGTGCGTCGGCTCCTGCGTCGCATACTGCGCGGGCGATTTCCGTGATGTCGGTGACGTTGGGCGAAAGTTTGACGATTAGCGGTTTTGATGTTGCCTTGCGGACAAGCGCCGTAAGCGCCGCCGCGCTCGCCGGATCGGTGCCGAACGCGATGCCGCCCTCCCTGACGTTGGGGCATGAAATGTTGAGCTCGAACGCCGCGACTCCGGCCTCCGCGTCAAGACGCTCCGTGACTGCGATGTAGTCGTCGTGCGAACTGCCAGCTACGTTGACGATCACGGCTGTGTCGAGGGTTTCGAGATAGGGGATTTTTTCGGATATGAAGGTGTCGAGTCCGACGTTTTCGAGGCCGATGGCGTTGAGGAGTCCGGAAGGGGTTTCGATAGTGCGCGGGGGCTTGTTGCCTGCGCGGGGGGCGGGCGTGATAGCCTTGGTGATGAGACCGCCGAGCTGATTGACGTCGAGGAGTTCGGCGAGCTCGGAGCCGTAGCCGAATGTGCCTGATGAGACGAGCACGGGGTTTTTGAGAGTGAGAGAAGCGATATTGACGGAGATGAGGGGAGTTGTCATATTGCCTCCCAGTCTATGAGAGTGGAGTCGAAAACGGGGCCATCGGTGCATGCGTGGAAGTATGATTTTCCGGTGGAAGGATGCGCCGGTACCGCGCAGCCCATGCAGAGGCCGAGCGCGCAGCTCATGTAGGTTTCCAGTGAAACCTCGCAGGGGATGGAGTGGGCGGCGGCAATGGCGGCGGCAGCCTTCATCATGGGAGCGGGACCGCAGACGAGGATACGGTCGGGGCGGCGCGTGGCGGAGATGTAGTCTTCGAGGAGTCCGGTGACATAGCCGTGGTAGCCGTGGGAACCGTCTTCGGTGGCGGGCAGGCAGGTGACGCCGTCGAATGAGGGATCGGAAAGGATGGCCGTTTCGTCAGATGAGCGTGAGCCGAACAGCAGTACGCAACTGCCTGCGGGCGCCATCTTCGCGGTGAAGCACATGGGCGCCGCGCCGATGCCGCCGGCGACGAGTGCCACGTGTTCGCTCGCGCGGGGCAGCGTGAATGGCAGGCCGAGCGGGCCGATGATTTCGATATTGTGCCCGGGATTGAGCGTGGCAAGCATGGCGGTCATTTCGCCGCATACCTTGATGAGCAGGGTGAAGACGCCTTCGGGCGTGGTGGCCGCAATGCTGAACGGGCGGCGCAAAAGGGGCGTCTGTATGCCTGCCGGGCGCACCTGCACGAAGTGGCCGGGTTCGGCGTCTTCGACGATCATGGGCGCGTGGATGTCGAGGCGAAGCCATGAGCCGGCTATCTCGCTGCGGCGCCTGAGGATACCAGTGACTGCATTTTTCATTAAGAGTATTGTCCTGAATTATTTTTGAAGAGCCGCCCTGATGAGAAAATCATAGCGGTTTCTAAAGTCAAATCGTTTCTGGTCTTCGGCGTCGATGATCGTGCCTTTGGGGCTGACGACGATATATGCCGGGATGGCAGTGAGCTTGAATGCGGTTTTGCCGAATTTCGAGTCGGGGTCGATGAGCATGGGGATGTCGGCGCCGAGTTCTTTGCCGAATCTGCGGGCTTCGTCGATCTGCGGCTGATTGGCAAGGGATGAGATGGCGATGAATTTTGCCGGTATCTCGCTGCCGCGCACCCTGAGAAGTGTCGCGATGCCGCGGAGTTCGGTGAGACTGGATTCGCTGTAGGGATGCCAGAAGATCACGATGAGCGGCTTGTCGCCGGAGTCGCCGGGGGCGAAGGAATAGTCTTCGCCAGTGATGGTCTTGAGGGTAAAGGACGGCATGGCGGTGCCAGCGAGCGCCTTCATGCGTGGATTTTCCGAAAATGGGATAAGCTCGTCAGGAGAAACCGTCTGGTTGCGTATAAGCGACTTGACGATCTGAAAAAAAGACAGATGCCGGATCGGACTGGATGGGTCGTCGCAGGGGAGAGTCGCGATGCGGCCCTGTCGATCGAGCGCGATATAGGCGGGGGAGTGCGCGATGCCGAGGACATTGGCATAGATACCCCGCGTGTCGAAAGCGATGGGGATGGTAATGCCGTGCTGCCTGGCGGTGTAGTATACGTATTCGCGCTCGGCCTGAGTGGCGCCCCGAGTGACGGCAAGGATAACGACTTTATTCTTAATGGCCGGATCGGCGGCGAATTTCTGAAGTAGCTTGAGATGCGGGACGGAGTAGTCGCTGGCGTGATTCCAGAAGAAAAACAGAACTGGTTTTTTCCCGCGGCTGTTGCTGAGTCTGAATGTGCCGCCGCCGAGCTTCTTGATCGGAGGCAGCGTGACGACATTGCCGAACAATATCTGATCGACTATCACGGGGCCGTCCGCCTCAGTGCTCGCAGCGGGTATCGGCGCGCTGATCGCCGAAGCCGCCAGAAAGCAACCCAGCAGGATCGCCGCTGACATCACCAGTGCGATCCGGTGGAAATTGCGTTTGTTGCGTCCAGTCGCGGGAAAAAACATAATGGGGAAAATTCCTTTCAGATAAGAGGCGGGTACGGCAGGTGCCCGGTCACCGCTCTTCAAAATTGTTATATGCCTGCAGCAAGTCCTGATCGAGCAGTATCTCGTCGCAATAGGGCAGTGACGGGGTTTCACGGCAGTAGCGCACGAGCAGCACCTTGTTGTTTTCGACACGTTCGTCATCGACAGGATGCGAGCCGAGGTACTTCATGATCTTGCCGCCGTCGCCGCCGTTGGCGGCCTTCATGGAGGCCCAGAATTTCCATGCCGCACGCGGATCATAACCGGCCTGCCACATGAACAGCAGGCCCCGCGCGTCAGCCTCGCGCTCATGCTTGCGGCTCTGCTTGCTGGCAAGCGCCGCGCCCGCATAGTCGCCGGCTGTGCCGCCGATGGCGACGGAGGCCACTCCGGCAAGTATCTGGGTACCGATACTTCGCTTGATGTGCTGGCCGGAAATATGGGTCATCTCGTGCGCACAGACCACGGCGAGTTCGTTTTTGTCGCGGACAAAATCAAGCATGCCGACAAAAAAATGGATATCGCCACCCATTTCGGCATAGGCATTGATCTCGTTGACATCGTCGATCATTATATTCTTGATCTTGTCGGGCCGCTCGAAAAAAGGCTTTATCGGATCACAGACACCTGCTACTACCTTCTGCATTTCCTCAAGCTGCTTTTTGCGCTCCTCGGGCGAAACCCCGCCCGGCGCGGCTCTCAGCGAAACCGGCTTCGCCGCACATATCAAAATGGAAAGCACTGCCATTATAACAACTGCGAGGCCGTTTTTCATGGTTTACCTCCGCAAATCACTGATTCATTTTAATAATACCGGCACCCATTTTCAAATGAGCCCTTCCGCCTCCGGCCTTACATCGCCCTGACAACTCGCACCCTGAATTCCATTTCCTTATCATTTTAGCACTTTTATATAATCTTCTCTCATTTTGCCGCCAAAACCCCATTTCGTCACATACCACCTTGTAATAGACAATCTTCGATGTGATAATTCACACATAAGCACGCAAAAAGCGCGGCGGAGGGCCAACCATGTACATCGTCACAGGCGGAGCGGGATTTATCGGCAGTCACATCGTCAAATCACTCAACGAGCGCGGCATCACCGACATCCTCGTCGTGGACGATCTCGAAAACGGCGCCAAGATCGCCAACCTCAGCGACTGTGTCATAGCCGACTATATGGACTACCGCGACCTCGCGTCCGACATCGAGTGCGGCGCCTTCTCCGGCGCCTTCGACGCAATATTCCATCAGGGCGCATGCTCCAACACCATGGAATACAATGGCCGCTACATGATGGATGTCAACTACACTTTCTCCAAAAAACTCCTCGGATACGCCGCCGCCGCCGCCGTGCCATTCATCTATGCCTCCAGCGCCGCCATCTACGGCAACAGCCGCGTCTGCCGCGAAATCCCCGAATGCGAGCGCCCCATCAATGCCTATGCCTACTCGAAACTCGCCTTCGACCAGCACGTCCGCCATCACCTCGACTCCATCCACTCCACCGTCGTCGGCCTTCGCTACTTCAACGTCTATGGCCCGCGCGAACGCTTCAAGGGCAAAATGTCATCGATGGTCTGGCACCTCTTCAACCAACTCAGGGACACCGGCGCTGCGCGGCTCTTCGAAGGCACCGACGGCTATCCCCACGGCGGCCAGCAGCGCGACTTCGTATTCGTCGGCGATGTCGTAGCCGTCAATCAGTTCTTCGCCGCCGGTCCGGTCCGCAAAGGCATCTACAACTGCGGCACTGGCGCCAGCCGGGCGTTCAACGACATCGCGAGCACGCTGATTTCACTCTTCGGGCACGGCTCCATCGAGTATATCCCCTTCGACGAAACCCTCCGCGGCAAATACCAGAGCTTCACCCGGGCCGACGTGTCCGCGCTCCGCGCCGCTGGATATTCCGCCCCATTTACATCGCTCGAAGACGGCGTCGCCCGCTGCTACGAAAACTGGATCACGTTGTAAATCGACACCGGGCCGTCTTTCCGGATTTCAACATGGATTACCCCTGACACTCAGGAATAATTGTCCGTATATTTCAAAATTTTGTAACCGTTCACGGAATACTCGCGGAGAACCTTTTTTGCAAAAAAGGTTCTC
>CAZQSL010000075.1:0-17443 GCA_964595945.1 uncultured bacterium | reverse complement strand
AGGATATCGACACGCTGATTTTCGGCTGCACGCATCTGCCATTTCTCAAAGCGGTCGTGCAGGACATCGTCGGCCCCGCAGTCACGCTCATCGACCCGGCGCGCCGCACAGCCGCTCTATGCCGCAAGGTGCTCAAGGATCACAATCTCGAAAAAGACGATCACAGCCATCCGGGCACTCGCCGGTTTTTCGTCACGGGCGACCCCGAACGCTTCAGACGCACGGCCAGGCTCCTCATAGCCTCCGACGTCGATGTCGAAAAAGCCAACCTCTGACCTCCACACCGCCTCACGCGCAGGTCAACAGCATAAAAGGAGACAAAATGTCTGACAGCAAAATCCTCAAAATCGGACTCCCCAAGGGCAGTCTCGAAGAAACCACTTTCGCACTCTTCAGAAAAGCCGGATTTTCGGTCACGCTCCGCGACCGGTCATATAAACCCTCCATCGACGATCCCGAACTCTCGGGCATGATGATCCGCGCACAGGAAATCGCGCGCTACGTGGAGGTCGGCGCCATCGATTGCGGCCTCACCGGCTGGGACTGGGTCGTCGAAAACAACGCGAAGGTCAAGGTCGTCTCGGACCTTATCTATGCCAAACGAGGCACCGGCATCGTCAAATGGGTGCTCGCGGTCCCCGAAGCTTCCGACATCAAATCGGTCAAGGACCTCGAAGGCAAACGCATCGCTACCGAACTCGTCAAGGGCACGCAGCGCTTTCTCAAAAAACATGGCGTGAAGTGCAACGTCGAATTTTCCTGGGGTGCCACCGAAGTCAAGGTGCCCGATCTTGCCGATGCCATTGTCGATGTCACAGAGACTGGCAGCTCACTGCGCGCCAATAAGCTCCGCATCGTCGAAACCATCCTCGAATCCAACACGAAATTCATTTCCAACAATCAGGCATGGGAAGACCCCTGGAAACGCCAGAAGATGCTTGATATGAATCTCCTCCTGCAGGGCGCGCTCGAAGCTGAGTCCAAGGTCGGCCTCAAGATGAATCTGCCCACTGGCTCGCTCGATGCTATCGTCAGTGTCCTGCCAGCCATGAAAAATCCAACAGTCTCTCCCCTCAGCGATGGCAAATGGATCGCGCTCGAAGTCGTCGTCGAGGAAAAACAGGTGCGCGATCTGATCCCCCAGCTTAAAAAAGCCGGCGCATGTGACATCATCGAATACAAATTGACCAAAGTGATACATTAAGGTAATCTGAGAACTATGCGGAAAGGCGGCCTGTCACGGCCGCCGCCGCCCACGCCATACGCCATAGGGACAGCCATGTCATACGATTATCTCAACCACACGGCGCTCGTCGTAATGTACATCGGGCTATTCGGATGGCTCGCTGCCGCCGGGATGTTTATTTACCGGGGATTCAGGAAAAACGGGCGCGTCAGATTCAGGAAAGCCCTCACGTGGTTTGCCGTGCTGTTTGTCATGCTCGTCGTGTGGATCGCCGGCCTCGTGTTCCTCGGTCACGGAGCATAACGGTCATGGAGCCACAGCACGGCATCAGACTACGCGGTATCCTCTTCGCCACAATCCTGCTGCTCGCCATATCGGCCACGCCTGTCGGCGCCGCGATCAAAAACGGCGCCAGGATCAAGGCTTTGCCATCAGCCGCCGATACCGGTGGTACGCGCCTCAAGGCGTCTCAGCTTCAGGGACGCGTCACGGTGTTCGTATTTTTTTCCATCTACAGCCGCGGCGCGGACGAACTGCTCGAATATTTCGAGAAACTCGAAAAAAACACTCACCAGAAAAAGCCTGACATACCAATGCAGATCATCGCGGTCAGCGTCGATCATTCAGAGGCAGAAGTCGTCAGTTTCGCAAAAAAACGACGCACCACATTACGCCTGTTCGCCGATACGGCACTGGTGATTTCCAACAGATTCGGCGTCAGGGATACCCCAACCGTGTATGTCATCACCCCCGAAAGCGTCCTGCGCGAAACGTATCCAATGTTCGCCGTATCAAAATCCAGCGCGCTCGAATCCTTGATCGACAGCATCACCGGCGCAGGCGGCCCGGCCGATACGCCATCACCGGCAGCCCGCAGGGCCGATCTCGGCAAGATGGTGTCCGACAGCGCAAAGTATGCCGAAGCCAATCCCGTAGCGGCCACAGTCCTCTATATTTCCGCCGACGGGCTGCTGTGGAAATTTGACATCGCGCGCGGCAAACGCGAAGCGCTCGCTACCGGAGTGACAGCGGCGCGCTGGTCACCTGACGGCAAGGCCATCGCATTTGTCACCAACGATGGCGCGCTCTGGCTGCTCGGCTCCAGCGGCCATCCCGTCAAGATAGCCAGATCCGGCCATTCGCCCGAGTGGTCGCCCAGGGGAGACATGGTGGCCTTCGTTTCCGGCAAAGACCAGATATGGGTCTACTCGCGTACAAAAGATGCGCAGTGGCGCGTGGCGGCAAAAGGCGGCAGCGTTTCCTGGGGCGGCGACGGGACGTTTCTCCTCGTGACCGATGCCCGCCGAAATGTGTGGACGGTATCTCCTTCGCATAAGGAAACCGTCATCAATCAGATATTGAAATGATTCGTAAAATATGAACGATGTAAAACTCTCCAATATTCACCCGCAGGGCGCACCGCGAAGAATCACTGGCATAGTAGTGGCGGCCGGCACGGGCAGCAGGCTTGGCGGTGGCACGCCCAAGGCATTTGCCATGCTGTGCGGCAGGCCCGTGCTGCATCATTCGCTCAGCGCGATGGCTGCCGTGGCTGTGGAAACGGTCGCCGTGCTGCCGGTCGAAGATTATGATGGCTGGCGCCTGCTCGTCGAAGGCTGGGGCTTGCCCGGAGTCAGGACAGTGCCGGGCGGCGCGACCCGGCGCGCGAGCGTAGCGGCCGCGCTTGACTCCGTCAGCGATACATCAGGCATCGTCCTTGTCCACGATGGCGCGCGGCCGCTCGCTTCGCCGCGGCTTTTTGCCGATGTCATCGAGGGCGCTCTCTCGGGCGGAGCGTGTGTCCCGGTGATCGCTGTCGATGATTCGCTCAAGGAAGTAAATGGCGGGATAGTCTCCGGCTCGCCCGACCGCAGTATGATATTCAGGGCGCAGACTCCGCAGGGGTTCTCGGCTTCGCTGCTCATGGCGGCCTATGCCACGGATGACGCGGCGGCTACGGATGATGCTTCGCTTGTCGCTGCTGCCGGTGGCGCTGTCGCTGTCGTGGCTGGCGAGCGCACAAATATAAAAATAACTTATCCGGAAGACCTCGCTATCGCGGCATGTCTCCTTTCGGCAAACGGGCTGGAGTCTTGATGAAAAACATTACACAAAAGGAAACGGTGCGCGCCATACTCGCGGGATTTCGGGATTCGCGTATTGGCGACGGCGACTGGGATGATCCATACATCGAACTGGCGGAACTCGCGGCTACGGCTGGCGCGGAGGTGGCGGAGGTTTTCGTGCAGCCCGGGCGCAGGATTACTGCGCAGTATCTGCTTGGCACTGGCAAGGTGGCCGAACTCAAGGCGGCGGTCGAAGAACTCGAAGCAGGGCTTGTCATTTTCGATCAGGAACTCTCTCCCATGCAGCAGCGCAATCTCGAAAAGGAGCTGGAGGTGCGGGTGATCGACCGCACGCAGCTTATTCTCGACATTTTCGCGATGCGGGCGCAGAGCAATGAGGGAAAGATACAGGTGGAGCTGGCGCAGCTCGAATACATGCTGCCGCGCATGGCGGGCGTCGGCGCCGCGATGTCTAAGCTCGCGGGCGGGATCGGCTCGCGCGGACCGGGCGAAAGCAAGCTCGAAACGGATCGCCGCCGCATCAGAAAACGGCTCTCCATCCTCCGTGACAAGCTCGCACGCATCGAACGCACCCGCGTCACCCAGAAGGGCCGGCGCGCCAGGACGGGCGTGCCCCTGATCGCGCTCGCGGGTTATACCAATGCTGGCAAGACCACTCTTTTCAACCGTCTCAGCAATGAAACGGCCTATGTCGAGGACAAGCTCTTTGCCACCCTCGATCCGCTTTCGCGCCGTGTCTATATCCCCGAACTCGGGCAGGCGGTGGTGACCGACACGGTGGGGTTTATAAAAAATCTGCCGGTGAAACTCGTCGAGGCGTTCAAGTCGACCCTCGAAGGGATCGCCGACGCGGATGTCATACTGCATGTCGTCGATGTGTCCAATCCGCAATGCGAAGAGCATGTCGAAGAGGTCAACCGCATCATCGTTTCGCTCGAAGCCGCAGAAGTGCCGGTCGTCATGGTACTCAACAAGATCGACCGCGTCGAGCCTCAGGGCAGGGTGGAGCGGCTGGTGAATTCATTCCCTGACGCGGCGGCGGTCGTGCCGGTTTCCGCGCGGGAAAACGTAAATATTGATTTGCTGAAAAGAGAAACCTTTGCGGTGATAACTTCCAGATAAATTTCATAATTCCCAAAAAACGGGTAGAATAATTACAGGGCATCCTTACTTAACATTATACGACCGGTATGGCACATCATCGGTCAAGACAGTGATATGGTGAATAACCAGGCAGTGATATTGTTTGAAACAGATAGTGCCGGAGTGGTAGTCAAAGCGGAATGCGGCGGTACTGGATTGGCTATGAGACAGCCGCAGCTGGGAGATGCTGTCGATGGTTATTTGCCGGCAAAAATGGCGCGGGCGGTGAAGGTTGCCGCCAGGGCGGTGATCGCGGGAAAAAGTAGCCGGATGGTCAGCGGGGAATTGCTGGGACCCGAAGGGCTGGAGCCCGTGGAGGTGGCGGTATCGAAGTCAGGCGAACATGCGGCGGTCGCCGTGAGGTTTACAGCTCCGCGAGACGCCGCGCGGGACGAATTCACGACTGCGCATCTCATCGGAAAACTGTCGCAGTTGAGCGACGTGGCGGACAGTTCGCCGGAAGAAATCGAGCGCTTCGCGCTCGAAGAATGCATCAGCATGACCCGCAGCGCCATCGGGTTCATCGGATTTCTGTCTGATGACGAGGCTCGCGCGGTCATACAGGTGTGGTCGGGCAATGTGATGGCCGGATGCGCCGTGGGGCAGCAGCGGACGGAATTCGACATCGAAAAAGCCGGCCTGTGGGCTGAGGCCGTGAGGCGGCGAACTCCCGTCATCGTCAATGATTACAATGATCTGAGGCAGGGAAAAAAGGGATTGCCCATAGGGCACATTCCCCTGCGGAACATGCTTGCCGTACCCGTCCTGGATGCGGGGCGGATCGTTGCTCTCGCGCTCGTGGCCAACAGTGACAGCGGCTATACGGCCAGCGATGCCGGCAACCTTTCGGCTCAGATGACCACCATGTGGCGCCTGATACAGCGGCGGCGCGCGATGATCGAGCGTGAGGAATTGCAGCGCAAGCTCATCGCTACCAAGCGTCGCGAAGCCGTAGCGAGGCTTTCCAATGAATTTGTCCACATATTCAACAACATATTCAACATCATCGTGAGCTGCGGCCATGCGGCGCTCGAAAATGTCGACGAAAAAAGCGCTGGCGCCGAGGATGTGCGGAAGATGATCGCCGGCGCGCTGCGTGCGGCCGACATGCTTGGCAAACTGCGCACCTATGCGCTCGGGACGCCGCTTGACACGACCAGTGTCGATCTCAATGAGGTCGTGTCGGACATCATCGAAATGCGTGCCGTGACCACGGACGAAAATATCAGTTTTTTCTTTGTGCCCGGAGCGGACCTGCCGCCGGTCGGCATAGATGTTTTCGGTATCAATCAGTCGCTGAACAGCATCATCAACAACAGCGTGGACGCCATGCCGGCAGGCGGCACGATCACCGTGCAGACGGGGCTGATCGAGACTGGCGAGGATTTCTGCCTTGTCAATCCCGATATCGCTCCAGGCAGGTACTGTTTCATCAAAATCTCCGACACGGGCACCGGTATCACTCTTTCCGTACTGCCTCACATATTCGATCCTTTCTTCACTACCAAGGACGAGCATCGCGGCACCGGTCTGGGGCTTCCTGTCGCGCTTGGCATACTACACAGCCACGGTGGCGGCATCACCGTGGCCAACAGCAGGGATGCCGGCACCGATGTGACCTTGTTCATCCCCGTATATTCCGGCGTTGCGCGCGATACGTGATTTCACAAAAAATATATCTTTCACATTTCTTAATCATGGAAATGCTAAAATAGTGGATATTGTATGTAAGGAGCGCGAGCGTTGCCCACCGAATGCGCTGAGATGACGCCGTGCCCGTTTGCACATGCCCATACCTGTGCGGGAAGGAATGACAATCATAACACTACAGTGGAACCATACATAGGAATTGCTGTCGCAGGCCTCGTAATTCTGTTCATCGGAGGAGCGTTTTTTTCAGGTGTTGAAACGGCGCTTGTCGCGCTCAGCCGTCACACACTCATCTCCCTCCAGGAAGACCATCCCGACAAGGCTCCGGCCATCGCCAAATGGCTCAAGGACCCCAACCGCATCCTCACCACCATGCTCATCGGCATCAATGTCGTCGGCATCACCTCGGCCATCCTCACCGAAAACATCGCCGATGTGCTTGTCGCCAGATGGCATCTCCCGGCATGGTCGTCTTCTCTCATGAGCATTGGATTCGTTTCGATAGTAGTCATCGAGTTTTGTGAAATCATCCCCAAAATCCTCGCCTACCACAACGCGGAAAAATACACGCTCAAGCTCATCAGGGCTCTCATTTTCATAGACTGGATATTTTCTCCCATCGGCTACGCCCTTGTCGGATTCGGCAATCTTGTCATCCGGCTCTTCGGCGGCAAACCCGGCAAACCGCAGGGCGCGTTTATCACCGAGGCCGAAATCCTGCGCCTCGTCGACCGAGGCGAAGAGCAGGGCGTCCTCGAAAAAGACGAGCGCGAAATGATCCGCAACATAATCGAATTTACCGACACGCAGGCCCGCGAAATCATGATCCCCAAACCCGATATGCATATTGCCCCCGCGCACATGACCGTCGCCAAGATGGCCCAGTTCATCGACGAGGTCAACCACTCGCGCATCCCCGTCTACGAGGGCAACGAGGACAATATCACAGGCATCATAAATTCCAAGGAAATCCTCAAGGCTTTCAAGGAAGGCCGCGAAAACCTCGCCGTGAAGGAAATCGCCCACAAGCCATACTTCGTGCCAGAAGCGAAAAACGTCAACGACCTCCTGCACGAATTTCAGCAGAAACGCATGCACATGGCCATCGTCCTCGACGAATTCGGCTGCACCGCCGGACTGCTCACCATCGAGGATGTCCTCGAAGAAATCGTCGGCGAAATCCGCGACGAATACGACACCGAAGAAGTCGTCTACCGATGGATCAGCGACGAACTGATCCGCGTCGACGGCCGTATCAATATCTATGAACTTTCCGAAGTACTCGACATCGACCTGCCCGAAGACGAAACCTACGAAACACTCGGCGGACTCGTCTTCTCGCACCTCGGCCGCATCCCGCGCACTGGCGATGTCATCGAGATGGACAATCTCGTGATGTCCGTCGAAAAAATGATCGGACGCCGTGTCCAGACTGTCATGATCCGCAAGCTCCCGCCCGCCGAAGAATCCGAAAACACTGACTCGAAAGGATAATCCCTACCGTGAGCACACTCGCAGTCGGCATCCTGCTTTTTGCAATCTTCATCATCTTCGCAGCCGTCATGTACACCGGCAAGCTCCCGGCCTTCATTGCCATGCCGCTCATGGCCACGGCGCTTTTCATCACTGGCGGCATGTTTTTCTACGATCTTTCACTCCATGTCCCAGGCTCCAACATGCTCTACTTCGCCAAGGAATTCGAGCGCGTCGTTATCCGCGAAGGCATGCCCCGCCTCTGGCCCTATGTCATCACTGTCCTCCTCGGCGCCATCCTCGCCGAACTCCTCAAGGAGTCCGGCATCACTCGCACCATCATCCGATGGGCATCCGAACTCGGCGGCGACAACCGCATCGTGCTCTGCATCCTGCTCACCGGTGCGACATCGCTGCTATTCATCTCGCTCGGCGGACTCGGCGCAGTCATCATGGTCGCCACGATCGTACTTCCCATCTTTCTCAATATCGGCATCTCCGCGCCGGTAGCCGGCTCGCTGTTCCTATTCGGCATGAGCCTCGGCGGCGCTCTCAACCCGGTCAATCAGGCATTCTTTGTCGAAATCCTGAAAACATCCGGCATGACCCCGCAAGCCGCGCAGATGATGATCCTTTCGTTTGTCAAACCATTCTTCGCGGTCTTCCTGCTCCTCGTCATCTTTTTCATCATCATTAACGCGCGCAAAAAAGGCGCTTCGTCATTCTGGGCGCTGCCAGCCGGAGAAGACGCTGCCGCACCCGGCTTCAAAGTCGGATTCTCCGCCCTACTCACCCCAATCGTTCCCATCGCGCTCGTCCTCGGCTGCAACATCGCCGCAACCGTCACCAAAAACATGGCATTCGACATCTATCGCGACACCGCGCTCCTCACCGGCATCATCTATTGCCTCATCGTCACCGGGCCCGGCCCGCGCGGCCGCATCCAGCGCCTCACGAAAGCCATCTTCGAAAGCATGGGCGCCATCGCCCCAGTCGCGGCTCTCATCGTCGGCATCGGCATGGTCGTCAACGCCGCCATGTCGCCGGTCGTTAGCACCTTCATGGCCCCGCTGCTCCACAAAGTCGTCCCCGGCAGCCCAGTCGCCTACGTCATATTTTTCACTATTGCCGCACCACTCGCCCTCTATCGCGGCCCCCTCAACGTCTGGGGCATGGGCGCGGCTATCGCCTCCATCATCATTTCCGCCAAAATACTCCCGCCCGGCGCAGTCATGGCCGCTCTCTATTCCGTCGGCATGATCCAGGGCGTCAGCGATCCCACGAATACCCACAACGCGTGGATCGCCAGTTTCCTCGGTCAGGACGTGCAGTCTTTTACCAAAAAAACTCTTCTCTACACATGGCTCCTCGCGCTCGCTGGACTTATCATATCCGCAATAATGTTCTTCTGACCGGCGCACTTTTATCTTTTTGATGCAGGGCGGGGCCTCCGTACCCTGTCGCCAAACATGTTTGCTATAAAGCGATCTTCTATCTTTTATCTTAAATCCTCCACATGACCATCACTCACCCCACAAATCCCGTCATCCTCGGCCTCGGCTCCAACATCGGCGACGGCAAGGCCAACATCGCCAGCGCAATCGAAGCCATCGCCCGGCTTGGTGTGCGTGTCGAACGTGTCTCGTCATATTACAAAACCAGCCCCGTCGGCGGGCCGGCGCAGGAAAACTTCACGAACGCCGCCGCTCTCTGCGCCACATCACTCACGCCCGAAATGCTGCTCGGCAAAATCAAAACTCTCGAAACCACGCTTGGCCGCATCGCTTCATCCCACTGGGGGCCGCGCCTCATCGACATCGACATCCTTTTTTTCGGCGGACTTACCGTCTCCCTTCCGCAACTCACAATCCCTCACCCGCGCTTTGCCGAACGCCTCTTCGCCATGATCCCCGCAGCCGAAGCCGCGCCCGATTTCATCACTCCCGGCGGCGAGCCCCTCGCGATTTTTGTCGACAGGATTATTTCCGCCAATGATTTCTCTTTACAAACAATTGGAAGGTTGACATAATACAAATCGAAAATGACAAGTTGTACCCACGGTACTGCTTGGAGCGCGAAAGCGACCGAGACAGGAAAAGGACTGAACGGCACGGATTCCCCAATGCCTTCCTGTTTCTGTGCGGGAAGGCATTTTTGATTTCTGCGGATCGCGCGTATCGGGAAGACAGGTGCTTCTCATGGATTCGAGAGTGACACTAAGTACGATTATGGCCGCAAAGGCCGAAGGGCGGAAAGTTGTGATGCTCACTGCATACGACGCGCCCACGGCCCGCATCCTCGACGAGTCGGACATCGACATCATCCTCGTCGGTGATTCGCTCGGCAACGCGGTGCTCGGCTATCCTGACACGCTGCCCGTGACGATGGACGACATGATCCACCACACGGCCGCCGTCGTGCGCGCTGCGAAGCGCGCGTTCGTGATGTTCGACATGCCGTTCATGTCCTACCAGACGAGCGTCGAAGACGCGGTGCGAAATGCCGGGCGCGCCATCAAGGAAACCGGCTGTCACGGCGTCAAACTCGAAGGCGGAGGCCCCGCGGCCTGCGCGGCCGTGAGAGCCATTGTCGATTGTGGCATCCCTGTTTGCGCTCACCTCGGTCTCACTCCACAGTCGGTCAACATTTTCGGCGGCTACAAAGTGCAGGGCCGCCAGCTCGACGGCGCACGCGCGATCTTCGCGCAATCGCTCGCACTCCAGCAGGCCGGAGCATCCATGATCGTGTTAGAATGTGTCCCCGCACGACTCGCCGCTCTCCTCACTTCCAGACTCGCAATGATCACGATCGGCATCGGCGCCGGCCCCGATTGCGACGGCCAGGTGCTTGTCATCCACGACGCACTCGGTCTCTCCGACCGCAAACCCGCGAAATTCGTAAAAGTCTTCGCCGATGCGGGCGCAGTCATTCGCGAGGGTGTCAAGCTGTATGCCTCATCCGTGCGCGACACCTCGTATCCTGCCGCCGAACACTCCTACAACGCGATCGACGACGACACGCTCGCAGCCATCGAAAGCGAATTCGCCAAATGATCGTAATTAAAACCCCTCAGGAAATGACAGCCTTTGCCGAGTGCCACCGCGCCGGGGGCAAAACCATCGGGCTCGTTCCCACGATGGGCTATTTCCACGAAGGCCATCTGTCGCTGATGCGCCGCAGCGTCGCCGAAAACGATGTCACCATCGTGTCGCTTTTTGTCAATCCAGCGCAATTCGGCCCCGCCGAAGACCTTGCCGCCTATCCCCGCGACTTCGAGCGCGACAGCGCCCTCGCAGCCTCGGCAGGCGTCTGCTGCATTTTCAATCCCGAACCACCGGACATCTATCCCGATGGCTATAAAACATACATCACCGTCGAAGACTGGTCCGAAAAGCTCTGCGGAGTCACGCGCCCCAGCCACTTCCGCGGCGTCGCCACCATCTGCTGCAAACTCTTTAACATCACCCGCCCGCACCGCGCCTACTTCGGTTTGAAAGACGCGCAGCAATACCTTATTCTTAACAAGATGGTGGCTGACCTCAACATGGGGCTCGAACTCGTCCCCATGCCCATCGTCCGCGAATCCGACGGCCTCGCGATGAGTTCGCGCAACGTATACCTCACCCCCGGGCAGCGCGCCGACGCGCCCCTCATCAACCAGGCGCTCACTGCCGCCGAAAACATGGTGGCAGAGGGCAACACGGATTTCGACAGCATCAAGACCGCTATCGCAGCCACTCTTTCCAATTCCCCGCACATCGGCATCGACTACATCGAAGCCGTCTCCACCACCACACTCGAACCCCTCGCCGTCATCGTCCCCGGCGGTACGTTACTCGCGCTCGCGGCACGCGTTGGCCGTGCGCGACTCATTGACAACAGGATGCTTTGAAGCAATTCTGACAAACGCCCGCCGGGCCGCACGGCCGGGCGAGGGAGGCACAAAATGCTTCGTTTCTTCTGCAAATCTAAAATCCACCGCGCAACCGTCACGGGCGCCGATCTCAACTATGTGGGCAGCATCACGCTCAGCACCGACCTCATCGAAGCCGCCGGCCTGCTGCCTTACGAGCGCGTCCAGATCGTCAACCTCAACAACGGCGAACGGTTCGAAACCTATGTGATCGCTGCTCCAGGCGGCGTCACCGGCGACGTGTGCCTCAACGGCGCAGCCGCGCGACTCGTCCAGAAAGGCGACCGCGTAATCATCATCAATTACTGCATGATCGACGATGCCGAGCTCGCCGCGTTCCGCCCAAAAATCATCTTCGTCGATGACGATAACAAAATCATCAAGGAAATTGCAGAAGAACCCGGATTCACCACAAGCGGTGAACTGCTTGACGACCCGCAGTGATATTTTTTCCGTTATTGAATTCCCTGCCATTTTTCTTAGAATTATACTTTCAATCTCCGCCGCGCACGCACAAGCGCGCGGGCGCAAGGTACCAGATGGGAGACCACTGAGGTGAGCGACGCTCTGATAGAAAAGATCAACGACCTGAAGAAACAGCGCAATGCCGTAATACTTGCACACAATTACCAACTTCCCGAAGTCCAGGACATCGCCGACTATTCCGGCGACAGCCTCGAACTCGCCCGCCGCGCAAAAGCCGTCGATTGCGATGTCATCGTTTTCTGCGGCGTGACTTTCATGGCCGAAACGGCCTGCATCCTCAACCCCGGAAAAACCGTTGTCATGCCAGACCCCACAGCCGGATGCCCCCTCGCCGAAATGGTTGCCATCGACGAACTCCGCGCCATGAAGGCCGCGCACCCCGGCGCTCCGGTCGTCTGCTACGTTAATTCCACTGCCGAAATCAAGGCCGAGAGCGACGTATGCTGCACTTCCGCAAACGCCGTAAAAGTCGTCAGCGCAATCGAAACCGACGGTCCGGTCATCTTTGTCCCCGATTGTCATCTCGGCGCCTATGTCCGCGAAAAAACTGGCCGCGACATGGTACTCGCAAAAGGCTACTGCCCCACGCACCACCATATCCTCCCCGAAGAAATCACGGCCACCCTCGATGCCCATCCCGGCGCGGTCGTAATCGTGCACCCCGAATGCTCGACCGAAGTCGTCAAAATGGCCGACTACGTTTGCAGCACCAGCCAGATGCTCACCGCCGTCAGGGATTCCGGCGCAAAAACATTCATCATCGGCACCGAAGAAGGCATGCTCCACCGTCTCAAAAAAGAATTTCCCGATTGCGAGTTCTTTGTCCCCTCCAGCAAATGCGTGTGCCCCAACATGAAAAAAACCACACTCGAAAAGATTCTGTGGGAACTCGAAACACTCGAACACAAAATTACCGTCGACCCCGAAATAAGCAAAAACGCACTCTCGACAATCGAACGGATGCTCAACTATGTGTGACCGTAGAAGCAAAGTCGCCATCATCGGTTGCGGCGCGATCGGCAGCAAAATCGCCGAAGCCATAGCCACCGGCGCAGTCGCCGCCAGACTCGCCGCCATCTGGGACGAAGACCCGAAGGCCGCGCTCGCACTCTCTTCAGCACTCCACGGCAACCCGCCGGTCATCCCTCCCGCCGGACTCGTCGACATCGCGGACCTCATCGTCGAATGCGCTTCCGGCAAAGCCGTAGCCCCCGCTGCCGCTCTATGCCTCGCAAACGGCAAAGACCTCATGGTCATGAGCGTCGGCGGCCTCACTCCTGAAATCATCGACTCGTTCGCCACCTCCACCACATCCACACTCCACATCCCAAGCGGCGCAGTCTGCGGCATCGACGGCATCATCGCCTACGCCGACGCGGGTGCCACAGTCACCCTCACAACCACAAAACCTCCCGCCGGACTCAAGGGCGCTAAATACTTCGACGACCACGGCATCGACCTCGACGCCATCACCGGGCCTACAGTCGTCTTCGAAGGCACGCCGACCGAAGGCATCAGACACTTCCCCAAAAACATCAACGTCTCCACCACCCTCTCACTCGCATCCCGCGCGGGCGACGCACTCAAGGTCCGCCTCGTCGCCGATCCCGCCGCTACCGTCAACCGTCACGATGTTTCCGTCGAGTCTCCCCTCGGCCGCATCTCCGTCTCCGTCGAAAACCTCCCGTCGCCCGACAATCCGAAAACCAGCGCTCTCGCATATCTTTCAGCCATCGCCGCCCTCAAAAAAATGTTCTCACACGTGAAGATAGGCACATGATCACACCATCCGAACTCCAGTACATCGACATCGTCGACCTCGCCATCAAGGAAGACTACGGCCGCGGCGACATCACGAGCGAATGCCTGCCATTTGAAAACGTCGCGGGCCGCGCGCGCATCGTCGCCAAGGAAGACGCCGTCATCGCCGGCCTCTTCGTCGCCGCAACAGTCTTCAAACGCATCGACCCCTCCATCGCATTCCAGCCACTCGTCGAAGAAGGCGCACTCGCGCGCAAAGGCGACCTGCTCGCCACCGCCACCGGCCCTGCCGCCTCACTACTCGCCGCCGAACGCACCGCCCTCAACTTCCTCCAGCGCCTCTCCGGCGTCGCCACCTTCACCTACAAATACGTACGCTCCGTCAAAGGCACATCAGCCACCATCGTCGACACACGCAAAACCACCCCCGGCATGCGCCTGCTCGAAAAATACGCCGTCCGCGCCGGCGGCGGCAAAAACCACCGCTTCGCACTCGGCGACGCCGTACTCCTCAAAGACAACCACATCGACCTCGCCGGCGGCATCAGACCCGCAGTCGCAGCCGCCAAAGCATACGTCGGCCATACCATAAAAATCGAAGTCGAAACCCGCACACTCGCCGAAGTCGCAGACGCACTCGACGCCGGCGCCGACATCATCATGCTCGACAACATGGGCTTCGACCTCCTCGAACAATCCATCAAACTCATCGACCACCGCGCAATCGTCGAAGTCTCCGGCGGCATCACACTCCTCACCGTCACCGACATCGCCGCACTCGGCGTCGACATCATCTCAGTCGGCGAAATCACCCACTCACACGATTCCACCGACATTTCCATGTACATCGAAACCGAAAAATAAGCTATAATAAAACACACTCGCACCAACCACGGGAGAAACCGCCCATGCTGCTGGCCATCGACGTCGGCAACTCAAACATAGTCTTCGGAGCCTTCGAAGGCGAAAACCTCAAAACCCACTTCCGCGTATCCACACTCCGCGAACGTACCTGCGACGAATACGGCGACCAGTTCATCAGCCTGCTCAGCTACTCCGGCATCACACGCGCTATGGTCAAAGACGTCATCATCTCCAACGTCGTCCCCCCACTCACCGACACACTCACCACCATGTCCCACAAATACTTCAACTCCGACCCACTCTACGTCGACCCAGGCATCAAAACAGGCCTCAACATCCGATACGAAAACCCCCGCGAAGTCGGCGCCGACCGCATCGTCAACGCCGTCGCCGCACACGCCATCTACAAACAGCCCGTCATCATCGTCGACTTCGGCACCGCCACCACCTTCTGCGCAGTCACCGAAAAAGGCGAATACCTCGGCGGCGCCATCGCCCCAGGCATCGGCATCTCCGTCGAAGCACTATTCCGCAGCGCAGCGAAACTCTCACGCGTCCAACTCGTCAAACCCCGCAACATCATCGGCCGCAACACCGTCGAAAGTATGCAGTCAGGCATCTACTACGGCTACGTCGGCCAAGTCGACGGCATCGCAAAACGCATCGCCGCACAAATGCCCTCACCACCCAAAATCATCGCCACCGGCGGCCTCGCTTCCTTCATCGCAAAAGACTCCGAAACCATAACGGAAATCGTACCGCTACTCACTCTCGAAGGCCTTCGCATCATCTACCACCGCAACCGCACACTACCCGAATAACACGCGCCACCAGCATACAAACCCCGCCACCACCACCGGCGGCAAAACCACACAACCCGCACCCCGCGGGTACAAAAAAGGAGCATGGAAGAGATGAAAATATACAGCAGCGCCCCAATGCGCATCGACCTCGCGGGAGGCACCCTGGATATTTATCCCCTCTATGTGTTCGAACAAGGCGGCCTCACCCTCAACGCCGCCATCACCAAAACCAGCGAAGTCTGGATCGAAACCCACAACAACCCCGAAATCCGCATCATCTCCGAAGACCTCGACGAAGACCTCGGCGCATCATCTCTCGACGCACTCGACCCCGAACGCGGCCTCGACCTCCTCGTCCGCATCGTCAAATTCTACAAACCAAAAACCGGCCTCACCATCACCACACGCAACAACATCCCCAAAGGCTCCGGCCTCGGCGCATCATCCTCACTCCTCATCGCACTCAGCCACGCACTCAACCACCTCAACGGCAACCCCCTCACACCCGAACAAATCATCAACTACGGCGCCAACATCGAAGCCCAATCCATCCGCGTCCCCACCGGCAAACAAGACTACTACTCCGCCACCTACGGCGGCCTCAGCACCATCTGGTTCGACATCGAAGGCTCACGCCGCGAACCCCTCATCACAGCCGAACCCATCATCAACGAACTCGAATCCCGCCTCGTCATCTCCTTCGCCGGCGCACCACGATTCTCCGCACTCAGCAACTGGAGCATGTTCCGCGCCTACGTCGACGGCGACGAACGCACCATCCGCAACATCGGCCGCATCAAAAAAACCGCCCACGCCATGCGAAAAGCACTCATGAAAGGCAACCTCGACATCTTCGCACAACTCCTCGGCGAAGAATGGGACAACCGCAAAGGCCTCGCCCCGGGCGTCACCAACGACACCATCGACAACCTCATGGACAAAGCCGAAACAGCAGGCGCCATCTCCAGCAAAATCTGCGGCGCAGGCGGCGGCGGCTGCATGCTCACCTACTGCCGCGAAGGCGCCACCACACAAGTCCGCAAAGCACTCACCGCCGCAGGCGCCACCGTACTCGACGCCACCATCTCACGCCACGGCGTCCAAGTCACCACCCAATAATCCCGAATTCGTCATTGCTGTCGCAAGAAGGGCTGAAATGCAAGGCACAAGGGGATTTATGCAGTGAACAATATTCGTCATACGCAAACAAAAAAAAGCACCGGCAACACAGCAGTTCGCCCTTATCGCGACTGCCGGATTCGACAATAGCGCACTTTCTATTGACGGATCCGGGATAATACCCCATCACGTCACAAACACCCCAAACGCAAAAGCCCGGACAGCACAACCATCCGGGCTTCACATAATCATATTGCGAGGGCAGGATTTGAACCTGCGACCTTCGGGTTATGAGCCCGACGAGCTACCGGACTGCTCCACCTCGCACAATGATTATAGTACCCGGCAAAATGGAAGTAAAGCGGTTTCGGTTTTTTGTGGATACAATGTATAATAAATATGTAGAATGAACGAACTGGAGCAGCCCCTATGCAGAAGGAATACTCATTTACGGCAGCAATCGAGCCATGCGAAGAAGGTGGCTATTTTGCCACTTGCCCTTCATTGCCCGGATGCCACGTGCAGGGCGAAACTTACGAAGAAACAATGTCCGAACTCCGCGCCGCCGTCAGGGCAATCGTTGAAGACTACCTCGCAGACGGTGAAGTCCCGCCCACTGGCGAAGTATCAGTCACCACCGTAAAAGTTGCCGTATGACACCCCATTTCCCTGCATCTACCTCAAATGATGTGATCCGTGTCGCCCGCAAACTCGGATTTGAACTCTCGCGCCAGTCCGGCACAAGCCACGCGGTTTTCAAACGCGCCGCCGACAACCGCCGAGTTGTCATCCCCATCCATCCCGGCGTGGCCATCAAACGCAAAACCCTCGCCGCAATCATCAACGACCTCGGCATAACAGTCGATGAATTCAGAAATTTGCTGTGAAACAAAGGAGATATAATTACCTGATTACCCCTGAAACTCAGAGTTGTCCCAGGGTATGAGTAGAATGTGAA
>CAZQSL010000074.1:192-17527 GCA_964595945.1 uncultured bacterium | reverse complement strand
TTGTAGCGGACTTCGAGAGTTTCCTTGTTGTAGCGCTTGCCGCCGCAGGCTTCGCAGGTGACAAAAACGTCGGGCAGGAAGTGCATTTCTATACGTTGGTTGCCGTTGCCCTGGCAGACTTCGCAGCGTCCGCCGGCGACGTTGTAGCTGAAGCGGCCAGGTTTGTAGCCTTTTGCGCGGCTTTCGGGCAGTCCGGCGAAGAGTGCGCGGATGTTGTCGAATACGCCTGTGTATGTGGCTGGAGTGGATCGTGGGGTGCGGCCTATGGGGGAGGTGTCGACGAACATCACCCGTTTGATGTTTTCCGTGCCGGTGATTTCGTCGTAGGGCAGAGGGGTGTCGTGGAGCAGTCCGAGTGATTTCTGCAGCGCGGGGAGCAGGGTGTCGAACGCGAGTGTGCTCTTGCCCGAGCCGCTGACGCCGGTGAGGCAGATAAAGGCGCCGAGAGGGAATTGTACTTCGATGTTTTTGAGGTTGTTGCCGCGTGCGCCGGAGATGGTGATGGAGTGCTGGCCGGTGGTGCGCGGCGGATGGCCGATGGAGACTTTCCGGCTGCCGCGAAGGTATGATCCGGTAAGTGATGCTTCGCAGGCGGCGACTTCATCAGCAGTACCTTGCGAAACCACGGTGCCGCCGAATCGTCCCGCGCCGGGACCGATGTCCACGATGTGGTCGGAACTGCGCATCATGGCTTCGTCGTGCTCGATGACGATGACGGTATTGCCGAGGTCGCGGAGTTTTTTGAGAGTGCCGATGAGGCGTATGTCGTCGCGGGCATGGAGGCCGACCGAGGGTTCGTCGAGCACGTATGTGACGCCCGAGAGGTAAGTGCCGATGTGTGCGGCGAGGCGCACGCGCTGGTATTCGCCGCCGGAGAGAGTCAGAGCCGTGCGGTTGAGGGCAAGGTACGGCAGTCCGACGTCGATGAGAAATCCGACACGTTTTCGGACTTCCCTGAGGAGTCCGCCTCCGATGGCTTCGTCGGCGTGAGGGAGTCTGAGTGTGTCGAGGTATCCGGCGAGTCTGTCGACGGGCATTTGCGCGATGTCGCCGATATCGCTGCCGCTGACTCTAATGGCGAGTGATTCGCGCTTGAGTCGTTTGCCACCGCATGTCTGGCATGGCGCTGATTTCATATAGCGTGCAAATCGTTCATCAGGCGGCGAGTCGGGGTCATCGCCCATCTTGTCTTCGATCAGGCCGGGTACGCCCTGGAAGATAGTCGTGGCGAATTTCCATTTGCCGGTGGTTTTTCGGTACCGGATGCGGTATTTGACGCTGCCGGTGCCGTTGCGGAGTATGTCGAGCCCGCCGGCGTCGAGCTCTCCGACAGGAGTGGCGGGTGATATGCCTGCGCCTTCGAGCGCGGCGGTGATGAGTTGGCTGCTGTAGGAACTCGGCGTGCACGCGAGTGGCGTAGAGGCGGCCTGCGAAAAGGGCTGCTGCGGATCGGGGAAGATAAGTGAGAGGTCGAATTCGGATGTTTCCCCCGTGCCTCCGCAGGCAGGGCATGCGCCTGACGGGTGATTGAATGAAAAGAGGCGCGGACTGAGTTTCGGCGGACTGAAGCCGCAGCCGGGACAGACTCCCGATGTACTGAACGACAGATCGCTGCCATCCTCCGGGTCGTGTATGATCACGCTGCCGCGCCCTTCTTTCGCGCAGGTGACAAGGGATTCGAGCAGCCGCTCCTGATCGCCAGTACTGATGATCAGACGGTCGATGACGAGGTCGATGTCGTGCGCCTTGTAGCGAGCGAGTTTGATGTCGTCCTCGACGTGAAAAAACTCGCCGTCGATGCGCACGCGTGTATAGCCTTCGCGCGCCACTTTTTCGATGAGGTCTTTGTAGATGCCCTTGCGGCCTGTTACGAGCGGTGCGAGCAGGTAGACGAAAGCGCCGGATTTGCGAGCGAGCAGCACGTCGGCGATACGCGCGGGGGGCGACGCCGAAATTTCGAGGTCGCAGTCGGGACAGTAGGGTTTGCCGGCAGCGGTGAACAGCAGACGCAGGTAGTCATAAATTTCCGTGATAGTGCCTACTGTCGAGCGCGGGCTGTTGGGCATGCCCTTCTGTCCGACACTGATCGAGGGGGAGAGTCCTTCGATGAGGTCGACTTCGGGACGTTCGAGCGTGTTGACGAATTGTCGTGAATATGCCGAGAGCGTTTCGAAATAACGGCGCTGGCCCTCGGCGAATATGGTGTCGAACGCCAGCGAGGTCTTGCCCGATCCGCTTACGCCCGTGATGCACACGAGCGCGTCGCGCGGGATTTCCACATTAATCTTTCTGAGATTGTGCATCGCCGCGCCGTGTATTTTTATGCTGTCCATATTTACACCTCTCTACAAGAGTACATTATAGGGACAGCAGCGGAAATTTTAAGGCTTGCGGCAAAAAAACGATGAGCATAACTACGAAAAACTAATGGGGATTGTGCTTGAGATAGTCTTTCATGAAATGGATGACAGCCTTGATTTCGAGTTCGATGGCAGAGATGATCTGTAGCGGCAAGGCAGCCGTATCGCTCGCGGCTGCCTTTTCCGTTTCGCTGCAAAGGAGCCTGAGACGAGTGGCGTAGACGCCTGTGGCGGCGCTTTTGATGGAGTGTGCGACACGCTCGACGGCAGTAGAGTCCTCTGTTTCGACTGCCTGTTTCAGAAAACCCAGCCTTGCGGGCACTTCGCCGATGAACAGCTCGAAGATTTCAGCAATCAGGTCCGTATCTCCCCCGATCATCGAGTGAAGGGCCGCCATGTCGACCGGTGCGATCCTCTCCGCGTTGCTGCCGATAGCACATCCTTCCAGCACCGGCTCACGCATGACTATCCGTCTCACGACCGAAGGGAGAGAAACCAGGCCGGTCGATTTTTCGAGGATCGCCGCAAGCCCCATGCTTCTGGCCGATTCGAGTTTTGGCGATGAGCAGTCGAGTCCGCTTATCAGCACATAGGCGGCCGCCGCTCCTCCAGGGGTTTTACGCGCCGCCACTACAAGGTCAGGCCCGTCGCACACCGGCATAAACCAGTCGAGTATCACGACATCGGGGAATTTTTCCTCGATCAGAGACAGTGCTTCAGGGGGCGACACGGTAGTGTGTATTTCCAGATCATAGTCGGTGATATCCTTTTTCAGCCTGCGCGAATTAAGCATGAGCATGCCCTCGTCGTCATCGACTATGATAATTGTAATTTTCTTCCTGTCAGTCATTCGCTCACACCTGTCCTGAAAAACTATCGCTCACATCACGATCTTCGACCATTCGATCGACTCGTATTCGCTCCTGAAGGCATCGAGTTCGGCCTTGAGCAGCGGAAGCATCAGCCGCACGAATTCGATATCGCCGTTTTTGGCGGACATTTCGGATTCGAGCGCGATGAGCTGTACGCGTTTCGCGCCCATGTTGCCGGACGCTCCCTTGAACGAATGGGCCTCACGTTTTGCCGACTCCTGATCACCTTCGGCGACAGCCGCTTCGAGGCGTTCGAGCAGCAGGGGAGCTTCCTCGAAAAACAGTTCGGCGATCTCGCCAAGCATCTCGATGTCGCCATCGACCACAGCCATGGCCTGTTCGAAGTCAATCGGTGCGATACCTTCGAGTATCTGTGCCATACGTTCCCGAGCACCTGATGATTCCATATTTGCCCTCCCGCAGTATTTATCCATGACTGCCTTGACTTCGGCCGCCTTGATAGGTTTCGAAAGATAATCATTCATCCCGGCCGCGATGCAGCGCTCCTTGTCGCCCTGCATCGCGTTTGCCGTCATCGCCACGATCGCCGTGCCGGCATTATTGCCTTTCCCCGTCCTGATGGCCTTCGTCGCCTCAAATCCGTCCATCACCGGCATCTGGCAGTCCATAAAAATAATGTCGTACTTATTGTCAGCCGTCATATCGACGCCGATCCGACCATTTTCGGCTATCTCCACATGGCAGTTCATCTTTCTGAGCAGTGTCTTGGCCACCATTTGATTGACCTTGTTGTCCTCGACGATCAGTACTTTGAGAAACTCCGGCAATGCCGCAGATGCCAGCTTGCCGTGAAATGCCTCTTTCGCGGCCTCGGCCGCATCAGGCAATGGTCCCTTATACACCGGCAGCCGGCTCTCTGACGGCAGCCCCTGGCGCTTGACCGTCACGAGCATGTCGAGAAGTTGTGACTGTCTGATTGGTTTTAACACAAAAGCATCGAATCCGAGTTCCCTGATCTGTTCTGCCTTGACAGCGGATGTGCCAGAAGTGAGCATTATCAGTTTGATATTGCCAAAGAGCGGCTCGGCCTTGATGGCGATGCCGAGTGATTCGCCGTCGATGACCGGCATCTGATAGTCGATGATCGCGATGTCGTACGGATCGCCCGTATGCGCGGCGCGGCGCAGCTTGTAGAGCGCCTCACGCGCCGAATTGGCCGTGTCGTACACAAGCCCCCAGCCAGCGAGAAATTCGCGCAGTATCCTGGTATTGACATGATTGTCGTCGACAGCCAGCACCTTCATGGAGCGAATTTCACCGGCAAGTTTTTCCACTGCCAGAATGCCTTCCGGATCATCCGGGGCGATGCGGAATTGCAGGGCAAAGCTGAAAGTGGAGCCTTTCCCGAGCCTGCTCGACACCTCCATCATGCCGCCCATGAGCGTCACGAGGCGCTTGACGATGGCGAGGCCGAGGCCAGTGCCTCCATATTTTCTGGTGGTCGAACTGTCAGCCTGCGTGAAGACGCTGAAAATCGTGTCGATCTTTTCCTCTTCGATACCGATGCCCGTGTCTTCGATGGAAAAGATGTAGCTCACCATGTCGCCATCGCGTTCGATGCAGTCGGCATTGATGAGCACATGGCCCTTTTCGGTGAATTTCACGGCGTTGTTGATCAGATTGGTGATGATCTGCCGCAGGCGCAGTCTGTCTCCGTATATCCACCGCTGGCCGTCCGGGGGAAAGCGGAGGAGTATCTCCACTTTTTTCTCTGCGGCGCGCGGCGCGAAAAGCATGGCGATCTCTTCGAGCATGTTGCGCAGGTCGAAGGGCGCGATGTCGAGCATGATCTTCTGTGCTTCGATCTTGGAGTAGTCGAGGATATCATTGAGTATGGAAAGCAGTGATTCGGCACTGCTGTTGATCAGTTCGCAATAGTCACGCTGATCCCTGGAGAGACTGGTCGACAGCAGGAGATCGGTCATGCCGATGACACCATTCATCGGAGTGCGTATTTCGTGGCTGACATTGGCGAGGAAATCACCCTTGGCCTGACTCGCGGCCTCGGCGGCATCCCTTGCCTTGCGGAGTTCCTCATGTGTCGCCTTGATATCGGTGATGTCCTCGAAAACCCCGTCGATCCACTCGATCGTGCCGCTGTCCCCTCTCTGTCCCACCATCGAGCAGAGCGCCCAGATCGGCGTTCCGTCAAATCTCCACAGTCTTATTTCCCTGTTTTTCACCCTGCCCGTGATGATGATTTCCTGTATGATCTGCTTGATGTCATCAGGGTTCTGTGCGTGCTCATGCAGAGTCGTCCGCATTACCGATTCGACAGTCGCGTATCCGAGCATCGACGCAAATGAGCTGTTGGCCTGCGCGAACGCTCCCGTATCGCCGATGAGCACGTATCTGAAAATTCCGACATTGACATTTTCGATAAGAGAGCGGAAGCGCTCTTCGCTCTCCATGAGGGCTCGCTGTGAGTTTTCGAGTCCGAAGAGCATGTAATTGATCGAGCCGGCGAGCTTGCTGATTTCATCCTTGCCGCCACTCGTCACCCTGCCCCTGTGGTCGGCGCTGCTTGCGATGGCTGCTACCTGACTGCTCAGGCTGGTGAGTTTTCTTGTCACATTCATCTGGATCAAAATGATGACTAGTCCAGTGAAAAACGCGCCGGCCACGAGCAATATCGAAAGGAAATAGTTGATTGTTTCATTACCCTTTGTATACTCGTCGCGAGACGCGGAAGTCTTGAGGATAAGAGCCTTGCCGCCAAACATATCATCAACCAGCCGGAATGCTTCTGACTGCACATCTCCGGCATCTCTCAAAAAAAGCCCATCCGCACTCGTGAGATGTGATTTCGCTTCATCGAAATCTCGCGGGAGCGACATACTGCTGTAGGTCCTGACGCTCACCGGATATCCCGTCACGCGCGACACTGCTGCGATTTCCTTCTCGTCCAGCTTGCGCCCCATCAGCATCAGTCCATGAGTGTTGCCGCTGCCGTCGGTCTTTTTTATGTCACGTATCACTATAAAATATGGAGTTTCGCCATCGACCAGAAATCCAGAAACCATCCTGTCAGCTTCGGGTTTATCCTTTAAATGCGTGGCCGCATACTCAAGAGATTTTTTCACAAACGCCGGGGGCTTTTCCTCGCGCTCGTGTTCCGAGTCGAGCGCTTTGACATACAGATACTTCTCCGGAGAGACAGCCATGGCAAACACATCGATATTCGACTCCGCAAACATCGTATCCGGCAGGTTTTCTTTCACGAAATCAGGATTTCTGCCTTCGACATAATTATATGATTCATCCCACGTCGACCAGTCCTCACACAATATGGACAAGGAATTCATCCGCTCCAGAGTGACGCTGAGTATCCTGTCAATATTGCCCGATACCTTAGATCGCTCGATCTCTTTCAAGCCATTCATGATCGAATACTGTGAAAACTCGAATACAATGAATACGAACGAGGCAATCGCAACCGCGATGATCAGCGCAATCCTGTTTCTGATACTCAATTGCCCGCACCCTCCGCAATGGCAGTCACTTGGCAGCACCCGCAAGCATGCCTGATGCTTGATATTATTAAGAATAATACATTATCATCCTTTTTATACCATGAATAACAAAAAGCCTCAAACCCCTGAACGCATGACTACGCCAGTATACCATTGTCCCATAGTGCGCAAGCGGAAATCCACAGCCGTATTTTCCATGCGTGACTATTTCGACAGAAATAACGACATGGCATTTCGCGCCACGACTATAATCCCCCAAAAAAATCGTATTCGAGCAAACAATCACAGCACTGCATTGACACAAGAATTGCCACTATCGTACACAATTGGCATTGGAGTAAAAATGATTTCCGCTTATGCAACTATTTGTCACATCTTGTGAAAAAAATGATTTGATTTTCTTTGCCCTCCGGGGCTAACCACCTATAATGTATAATGATACTCTACGCTGGTAAATTTCCTACGTCCGGCGGCAGAAAGTAAAGGAGGGTAACAGTGGTAACAGACACAGCAGAGAAAACACTCAAAAAAACCAATGAATTCGGCACCTACGAAATCAGGATGGAAAGCATCGGCGGTCAGGGCGCCAACCTCGCCGGCAAAATACTTGCCGAAGCCGGCATCCTCGAAATGGGCCTCAACGGAGTCAATTTCGCAAACTACGGCTCCGAAAAAAAAGGTACCCCCGTCAAATCCTTCATCAGATTTTCCGAAGGTGACCGCGAAATACGGCTCGGCAGTCCAGTCGTCGAACCCCACCTGCTCGTAATCTTCGCCGAAACACTCGCAAAAGCGGTACCCATCATGATGGGCGTCAAACCGGGAACGATCGTTATCGTCAACACACCGAAATCACCAGACGAAATCCGCGACAGCCTCAAAATCCCAGGCGGCACCACCCTTATCACAGTCGACGCCATCAAAATCGCCGTCGAAGAAAAAGTCCGCATCAACACCACTATCCTCGGCGCCATCGCACGCACGGGACAGTCTGTCACCAAAGAAGCACTCGAAGCTCAAATCCGCAAAACCTTCCAGAAAAAATATCCCATGCTCGTCGAGCCCAACATCAAAGGCTTCAACCGCGGCTACGAAGAACTCACCATCACCGAAATCCCCGACGACGGCAAATACCCCGCCGTACCATTCACACCCTTCCAGCCAGCCCTCGGATGGAAAACCGCACCCATCGGCGGCGTCATCACCAACCCCGGCAACACTGTCCTCCACGACATGACCGCCTCACGCTCAGGATTTATCCCCGTCCATCACCCCGAAAAATGCATCAACTGCGCCGAATGCGATACTACCTGCCCCGACCAGTGCGTCATCTTCACCGCCAAAGTCGACGAAAAAGACGGCAAAACAAAACAATTCTTCTCCCACATCGACCTTCAATACTGCAAAGGCTGCCTCCGATGCGTGGAGTCATGCCCAAAAGAAGCCCTCACGGGCGAACGCGAATAACTCCCGCCGCACTAACGGCTTTGTACCAATTCAGCACTGATTCTGAAATCCACTCACGGAGGTTCCACAAAGATGACACCCGAATCGGGAGATGTAAAAAAACAGAAAACCGTAGTACTCAACGGTAACGAGATGGCCGCAACCGCCGCCTCACACATAAATTTCCACGTTATGGGCTACTACCCCATCACCCCGTCCACACAGATCGCCGAAGGCCTCGACGAAATGAAAGCCGAAGGCGACCACGACGTTAAAATGATCCCCGGCGACGGCGAACACGGCGCCGCTGGCATCTGCTTCGGCGCATCTGTCGCCGGCGGCCGCGTCACCAACGCCACAAGCGCTAACGGACTCCTCTTCGCCATCGAACAACTCCCCGTCCAGTCCGGCTCACGCATGCCAATGGTCCTCAACCTCATCAACCGCACAGTCTCCGGCCCGCTCAACATCCGCGGCGACCACTCAGACCTCGCATACACACTCAACTGCGGCTGGGTCATCCTCATGGCCCAAGACCCACAGGCCGTCTACGACATGAACATCATCGCGGTCCGCGCCGGCGAACACGCAGATGTCCGCCTCCCTGTCATTGTCTCCTCCGACGGCTTCTGCACATCACACCAGAAACGCCGCTGCCACATCTTCGAAGACAAACAGACCGTCCAGGACTTCATCGGTCCATACAAACCAGGCTTCACATGCGTCGATCCCGAAAATCCCATCACCATCGGCCCTTACATGAACGACGACGTCATCAACAACCGCAAACAAATGGCCGTCGCCATGGAAAAAGCCTATGAAGTAGTCCCCGCACTCTTCGACGAATACTCGAAAATATCAGGCCGCAAATACGAAATGGTCGAAACCTACCGCATGGAAGACGCCGACGCCGCAATCTTCATCCTCAACAGCTCCGTCAGCACGGCCAAACTCGGCATCGACGTCATGCGCGAACAGGGCAAAAAAGTCGGCCTCGTCACCTGCAACCTCATCCGACCATTCCCTAAAAAAGAAATCCAGGCCGCATTCAAAAACGTCAAGGCCATCGTCGTCGCCGACCGCCAGGACTCCTACGGAGCATGGGGCGGCGAAATGTCACTCGAAATCAAAGCCGCACTCAAGGACGATCCCGAAAACAAAGCGCTCTTCATCTCCCGCGTCTACGGACTCGGCGGACTCGAAATCTACCTCGAAGACGTTGAAAAAATGCTCGACGAAGCCCTCGAAGTCGCCGCCACCGGCAAAGTCGCGGTACCCTTCGAATATGTCGGCATCTACGAAGGCAAACCCGGCTATGTCCCGCAACGCGCCGAACCCATCCTCACCCCCGCCATGGTCACACCAGGCATCGTTTCAGTCGAAAAAGCCGAAGACGGCGCCACCAAGGTCAAAGGCGTCAACTCACGCGAACTCACCAAAATGCCCAAGCGCCTCGCCCCTGGCCACGGCGCATGCCCCGGCTGCGGCATCATCCCCTCCATCAACGCATTCCTCCGCGGCATCGAAGGCCCCGTCGTACTCCTCTTCCACACGGGCTGCGGCATGATCATAGGCTCCGGATACCCCTTCTCCGCTCACCGCACCACCTATGTCCACAACCTCTTCCAAAACGGCGCCGCCACCATGTCAGGCATCGTCGAAATGTACAAGGAACGCCAGCGCCGCGGCGAAATCCCCGCCGATCAGGACATCACTTTCATCATGGTCACAGGCGACGGCGGCAACGACATCGGCATGGGCCCATCCATCGGCGCAGCCGTCCGCAACCACAACATGATCCTCCTCGAATACGATAACGAAGGATACATGAACACCGGACACCAGCTCTCATTTTCCACCCCCCTCGCACACGCCACATCCACATCACACGTCGGCCCCGCTCAAAAAGGCAAAGGCTCGCACCACAAAGACACCGTCCAGATCATGGCCGCCTGCCACATCCCCTACGTCTTCACCGGCACCGAATCCAAACACCTCGACCTCACCAAAAAAGCGGCAAAAGCACAGTACTACGCAAAACACGAAGGCTTCGTCTACGGCAAAATCCTATCAGCCTGCCCACTCAACTGGAAAATCGGCGAACGCCAGTGCCGCGCCTCCATCCAGTCCGCCGTCGACGCCTGCTTCTTCCCGCTCTACGAGGTCGAGCACGGCATCACCACCCTTACCTACGATCCCGAAAAAACCGGAAAACGAGTCCCCGTCGGCGACTGGCTCAAAACCATGGGCAAAACAAAACACATGCTCAAACCAGCCTACGAAGCCGAACTCAAGTCCTTCGAAACCGAAGTCGAACGCCGCTGGCAACGCATCAAGGCCATGTCCGAAAACCCTGTCCTCTGATTTTTTATCACGACGGCACGGGACAGACGTTCTACCAACATTTGCGCAAACACACAAAAAGCGCGGTCCACTCGGGCCGCGCTTTTTTATGTTACCCGACAGCAATCCCGAATTCTAATGACGAATTCGGGATAATAATGGATGGGGAATATCTATTGTTATTCAGCATAAGCATATAAAGCTTTTGGGAAGAGGTGCGGAGAAACCTTTTTCTCGAAAAAGGTTTCTCCGGCAGGTAAATTAAAATGATTATACGTATATCCCGAATTCTGCAATAGAATTCGGGGTATTGTACGCATTCCCCCAAGCCCTAAGAGAGAGACTTCACATAGTTGAGCCGGCCGCCCGCGAGCAGTACCTTGCGCTCTTCGTCTGACAGGGTCATCCTGAGTGTTACGCTCCTGCCGCCGATGCTGGCTTCGATGGTTTCGTTGCCCGCTGCTACTGCTTCGCGCACGCCTTCGATCACTACGCGGTCGCCCTTCGCGAAGGCATCGTAGCCGGAGTCATCGGCGAACGTGAGCGGAAGTATGCCGAAATTTATGAGGTTGGAGCGATGGATACGCGCGAAGCTCCTGGCGAATTTTGCCCGGATGTTGAGAAATCTCGGGGCGAGCGCGGCGTGTTCGCGCGATGAGCCCTGACCGTAGTTGAGACCGCCGATGACTATGCCGCCATCGGGTTCGGCGATGGCGGCGGCGTAAAAATCTTCGTCGAGCCGTTCGAATACGTGACGGCTGATCGCCGGGATGTTGCTGCGAAGGGGCAGGATCGATGCGCCGGCTGGCATGATGTCATCGGTGGTGACATTGTCGCCGGTCTTGATGAGGACTCGTCCGCGGATCGTTTCCGGCATGGGCTCGATGTCCGGAAGGGTAACGATGTTGGGACCTTTGCAGAGCTGGATTTCGCGAGCCTGTTCGATGGGGAGAGGTTCGATGATGCCGGACTTGTCGATGGAGAAGACTGCCGGGATTTCGTATGATGGATATTTGCCGAGTTTGCGCGGGTCGGTAATGACGCCGAAGGCAGCGGCGGCGGCGGCTGTTTCGGGGCTGCAGAGGAACACCTTGTCGCCTTTTGTGCCACTGCGTCCCGGGAAGTTTCGGGGAAATGTCCTCAGAGATACAGCATCGGTAGCCGGTGCCTGGCCCATGCCGATGCAGCCCATGCAGCCGGACTGATGTACGCGCGCGCCGGATTTGTAGAGCATGGCAGCCCCACCCGATTCGACGAGGTTCTGCATCATGATCCTGCTGCCAGGGTTGACTTCGAACGCGACATTGTCATGCGCCCGCCGCCCGTTCATTATGCTGGCTACTGCCATGAGGTCACGGTATGAGGAATTGGCGCATGAGCCGATCAGCACCTGATGGACGCGCATCCCTTCGATTTCGCGGACTGGCACGACAGCATCTGGCGAACCTGGCTGCGCGATGAGGGGTTCGAGCGTGGAGAGGTCGATTTCGATATTATCATCATAGACTGCGCCGTCATCGGCTGCGAGGGGCGCCCATTGGGATTCGCGCCCCATGGAGGCGAGAAATTCGCGTGTGCGCCCGTCCGAGGGAAACACGGTGGAGGTGGCGCCGAGTTCCGCTCCCATATTGGCGATGGCCGCGCGATCGGTTACGGACAGGGTGGAGACGCCGGGGCCGTAATATTCGATCACCTTGCCGACTCCACCCTTGACGGTAAGGCGGCGGAGCATTTCGAGGATGATGTCCTTGCCGGAAACCCACGGTTGGAGACTGCCTGTGAGTTTGACTCCGAGCACTTTCGGTGATGAGAGATAGAACGGCATGCCAGCCATTGCGAGCGCAACATCGAGTCCGCCCGCGCCTATCGCGAGCATGCCGAGCCCGCCGCCGGTCGGAGTGTGGCTGTCGGAGCCGAGGAGCGTCTTGCCGGGCACGCCGAAACTTTCGAGGTGCACCTGATGCGAAATGCCGTTGCCGGGCCTGGAAAAATATAGCCCGTAGCGCTGTGCGGCACTCTGCAGGAACAGATGGTCGTCGGCGTTTTTGAAATCGGTCTGCAACAGGTTGTGATCGACGTAACTGACCGAAACTTCGGTTTTGACCCGGTTGAGTCCGAGTTTTTCGAATTGCAGATATACGAGGGTACCTGTAGCGTCCTGTGTGAGTGTGTGGTCGATCCTGATACCGATTTCCCTGCCCGGTTCGTACTTTCCTTCGATAAGATGGGCAGTGATGATCTTTTCGGTGATGGTCATATTTTTCATTTTCCACTTCCTGCAAAGCCGCCCGGCTGTCCGGTTTCCGGATGTGCCGCCGGTGGCTGAATTAACGAAAAAAGGATTATAGCCGGACATGTTATAAATAACAAGGTGGAGTTTTGTGTTTTCACAATCGGGTTTATTTCCACAAAACCTCACATTTCTGCCCGAAAGGATACGGCAATACATTGCCGCCCCGTCAGTATAGCGATACCATTCCTCATCGACCCCGAAATATCGCTGTATTCGATGCCTTCCCGTCATTTGTGTGATAAGAATCACTGTGCGAAACTGCTACATTTTGGCACTGAAAACTCCAATTACACATCATGTTGTGTTACCATATATATTATTACTAACCAACTGTCTCGCCATGACGAAAATTTGTCACAAGGGATCATGGACAAACATCAAGAAGTTCGGTAGCAACAGTCAACAGGGGGTTCTCATGCAAAAAGCAACACGGGTATTCACGGCCATCATGCTAATCGTACTAATGTCAGCGGCGAATGCGGCTGCGGCGGCAAAGATCAATGCCGTAGCGTCAATTTCCGCAATAAAGGGCGAGGTACTCGTCCAGAAACAGGGAGCAGGCGAGTGGAGCGCGGCAAAAGACGGCGATCTGCTCAAGGCGGGCGACCGCGTGAAGACTGGCTCGGCTTCGTCATGCGTCATCAAGTGGAGCACCGGCAATATGCTCAAGATGACCGCATACGCAGCCATGAAGATCGACAGGATGGATAAAAACCCCGCCCTCGGTGCTGAAAATGCAAGCGTCGACATGTGGGCAGGCAAGGTGTACGCCAAGGTCAACAAGATGAGCGGGTCAAATTCCTCATTTGAAGTCCGCACCCCGACAGCAATCGCAGGCGTGCGCGGCACATCCCTCTCTGTGGGCATAGATGCCGACGGCACGACCGATGTCGGATGCTTCGACGGAGCGGTGGAGGTCAAGTCTCTCACGGGCGGCATGCCGGTCATGCTTCAGCCCGGGTATTCCACTGTAATCAAAAAAGATTCGGTGCCGGAGCCCCCGCGGGAAATCCCCCAGGACATCAGGGAAGAATTCAAACAGGAAGGCGCCGAGATTGCTCTAACACTACAGGTCATCTCACCTCAGGGCAACCTTGCAGCCAGAGACAAGTCCATCACTGCCACCGCAAAGACCGAACCCGGCAACACTGCTGCGATCAACGGCATTGCCGCCACGGTCGACGACAAGGGCATGTTTTCCGCCACGATCGATCTTGCGGACGGTGACAACATCATAAAATTCGAAGCTACATCTCCTGCCGGCAACACGATCTCCCAGGCAAGGACAGTGAAATTCGACCGGGCAAACTCCGGGACAACCACTGCCAGCGCCACGAAACCTACGGCGTATACACCATCCGCCAACACACAGACGCCTCCAGCAGCCGGATCGCTGACGCTCACGATCAATTCGCATCGTGACGGCCTCATACTCAGAGACTCGTCAATCACGATAAACGGTATGGCATCGCCAGGCGCCGAGGTATTCGTCAACGGCTCGCCTGCCTCCGTTTCATCCACCGGCGCTTTTTCCGCAAACGTAATGCTCGTCGAAGGCGACAACTCAATCACGATCACTGCATCAGCCAACGGAACATCGCGCACCCTGACCCGCACGCTTAAAAAAGATTCGATCCCGCCCAACGTATTCATCGCCCAGCCAGGCTCTACCTTCAAGGCCGGCACCGGCGCATGCTCCATCTCCTCCGGCTTCATTTCATGCGAACTTACCGGCCAGAGCGAACCCGGCGTCAGTCTCACGATCAATGGAAAAACCTTCAACGTGCAACCGGACGGCTCATTTTCTCACACCATCGATCTCCCGCTCGAAGTCCAGAACATAACCATCAAGGCTACCGATCAGGCTGGCAACACTTCCAATGTCGTCATCCAGCGCTCATTCGATCCGGCTATCGTCATTGACCGTTCGGCCATCAGTATCATTTCCATGACCGCATCACCGGCAACCATCACCGGCAACCAGACTGACTCTTCCATCATCTCGATCAGCACATTCAATCTCTACAACGAACCCGTGGACGGCATCGTCACATTCGACACCCCCTCCATCGGCTCACTGTCGTCACAGAGCGTAACGACCTCCGGCGGCATGGCTCAGGTCACCTACATGGCAGGCGTGACCGGCCAGCAGCCCGTCCATGTCACCATCATCGCGCGCAGCGGCAAAATCTTTTTCCCCACAACCATCCTGCTCATGCCCGACCTCCCGCCGGACAACGGCAACTGAACGCCATACTTCCGCACTCACCCGTCTGCACGACGATACCAAATCCCGTATGGAGCACTTGAATGATCTCTCGAAAAAAAACACACATCACCGCCCGCAATCTGGCTATTGCCACTACCATCATGCTCATGGCGCTGGCACTCTTTTCCGCTCCGGCTGTCGCACGCGACACCGACGCGATCAACAAGGAGGAACTCGGCCTGCTCAAGCTCGTCGCAGTCTATCCCGAACCCGGCAGCATCATTTCCGACAAGCTCCCCATGATCACCGCTGACGCGTCCTCCCTTGAGTCCCACGTCGACACAAATTCCGTCAAAGTGTTCCTCAACGGCGCCGATGTCACCAGCGACAGCGAAATCGCTCCCACATACATCGTCTACCAGCCGCCAACGCCCCTGACTGACGGTATTTATGAAGTCCGTATCAGCGCCAGCAACATCGCCGGTAACACTATCGAACCCCTCACATGGACATTTACCATCGGCACCGGCACTCCCAGACAGCAGACTCCCGACCAGCCGGCAGAAATCTCCGAACCCACCGACAACACCACCGGGCGGTTATCGTTCAGCGTCGACTCGGTCTCCGCATTCTTCACCCCCAACAACGCCGTCGACACCACACAGCTCTTCAGAGAAAAGGAAGGCGCAAAATTCAACACCGACCTGACCTTCACCAACTCCTCGGACAGCCGTACCATCACCGGCACATTTCACCGCGAAACGCAGGACTACACCGACGTCGAACAGGATCGCGGCCGCCTCAACTACTACGGCACCAACTACTCGGCAGCCCTCGGTTACTTCTGGTTCTCACTCTCCGACCTCACGATCACCGGCACGGAGCTTGCCGGCCTTTCTGTCGACAAAACCTACGGACGATGGGACTACACATTCTTCGCGGGCCGCACCCAGGACCCCTCGTCCGGCTCTGCCACCAGACAAAACGCACTCGGCACCAAAGCCGCTTTCAACTGGAACCAGAATAACACCACAGCAGCCACATTCGTCCAGTCACGCGACTCCGACAAAGACGACTCTTACCTCACAAATGGCACTGCCGCACCAGAAACCAATTCCATCACAGCCATCATGCACACCTTTTCACTCGACAAAAACTGGAAATTTTCACTCGAAGAAGCCCACGCATCACGCAACCCGCGCGACGGCAGCCGCACGGGCGACTTCGCTTCGAGATTCACCTTTCAGGGCAACGCCACCCGATACACCGTTTCGGGCGAAGCATACAACATCGGCGCCAACTACCTTCCCGTCTCCGAAGGCGGCTCAAAATACCTGAAAAGCAACCGCGAAGGATTTAAGATCAAACTCGACACAAAACGCATCAGCATCTTCAACGCCGGCGGCGAATACGAAAGCTATGACACCGACGAAACAACCTCTGCGCAGGCACTTTCCACCGAACGCTCCACCGCATTTATCGCCATCAGTTCCGGCATCCTGCAAACACTTTCCGTCCGAAAAAGCTACCTCACAAGCGGCGGCGTACTCTCGGACACCGACTCCGACACCACAGGCGTCAACGCCGTCATCCTCCTCCCATCATACGGCGTCATGGCCGAAACCCGCATCTCCGCCGGATGGCAGACCATCAACTACTCGATCCTTTACTCCTCGGCCGCTTACACCGATACCGAAACAGAAGTCCTCAACCTCGGACTATCCACCGCCTACAAGGACATCCTGTCTTTTTCGTCATCCTACTCCGACTCCGATTCCGACATCCTCTCTTCGGGCACTCCGCGCAAGTCGCGCAACCGCAACTACAACTTCGGACTCAACTGGAACATCATCCCATTCAAATTCTTCGCCGCCTCACGCTACGAAATCGTACGCAACACCGGCACAGACATCGACAATCAGGAAGACCGCCTCAAAAATACTCTCAAATATGTCTTCGACGAAAAATACTCTGCCACCCTCTCCTACGACACCACAACTTACCGCGATGAAATCAACCCCGTCTACGACTACAAACAGCGCACGCTACGTACTGGCATGGAAATGAGTTTCTAACAACGAATACAAAGACAATACATTCGACACGGATAACACAGATCGAACGGAACGGCACGAAAAAGCCTCACAGTGCCAATCCATAAAATCCGCGTAATCCGTGCCAGAAAGAGAAAGAGAAAGAGAAAGAGAATTGCATAGACACGGATAACACGGATCGGACGGGACGGCACGAAAAAGCCTCAAGCGCCAATCCATAAAATCCGCGTAATCCGTGCCAGAAAGAGAAAGAGAAAGAGAAAG
>CAZQSL010000074.1:0-92 GCA_964595945.1 uncultured bacterium | reverse complement strand
AGAATTGCATAGACACGGATAACACGGATCGAACGGAACGGCACGAAAAAAGCCTCACAGCGCCAATCCATAAAATCCGCGTAATCCGTGCC
>CAZQSL010000073.1:0-17598 GCA_964595945.1 uncultured bacterium | reverse complement strand
GAGGTCTTCGATGCGGCCGACTGCGTCCCAGTAGAGGGCCTTGAGAGTCTTGCCGGTGTCGGTGCGCGCGCAGCAGACTATCTTGATCTTATGCAGCAGATGATCGAAGATCAGTGACGAATCAGTGAACATGAACTGCATGTCCGGCATGCCTGCGTCGTCGAGTGTGTTGTCTGGAATATTTTCGATGTGGCGAATGATGTCATAACCATAATAGCCGATGCCGCCGCCGATGAAAGGTGGCAGTCCTTCGGCCCCGGCGACCTTGAACTGCCGGAAAATCGAATCGAGCGCCTCGATGGGATCGCCCTGGTGTTTGACTCCGTCGATCTCGTAAATGTCACCCTTGCTTGTAAACGATGTGTAGGGATCGGTGCCGAGAAAGGAATAGCGCGCCATCTGTTCGCCGCCCACAACACTTTCGAGCAGGAACGACTTGCCGCCGTCCGCGGAGATATTGAGATATGCCGATACGGGAGTGAGGAGGTCTGCGAGGACTTCGGCGCAGACGGGGATCACGTTGCCTTTTTTTGCGAGGGAACAGAATTCCCTGTAAGACGGTTTGACATCGAGAAGCATAAGACACCGCATTTCTTACAGTATTCCATCCCCGCAATATTTATACTCCTGATGGCGGGGGCTGGTCAAATGTTTTTTGCCGTTTTAGTGACCAGCGGCGCACGGAAAACACAACCACCATGATCGCGGCAGCCATGTCGACGGCAAGATCATGCCAGTCACAGCTCCGCCCCGGCACAAAACGCTGGTGAAGTTCGTCGAAAACTCCATACAGAGTGGAAAATACCACAGCCCATACGCCGGGCGCTGCGGCTACGATGCGCAGCGATTCATTTCTGAAACACTTGTAAGCAAGAAATCCCAGAATTCCGAAAAGAAACGCATGCACGAAATACGATGGCTCCGGCAGCCACCGGGGAAACCACTGAGACACGTTGGGATAATCGGCGCGAGCTGACAGCCCGAAGATCAGCAAACACCATCCTGTCAGCAGCAGCCGCGCTACAGTTCGTACATGAATACTTTTGTCTGTCACCGTCATATCCGCCGTCTGCATTTGCGGACGGTACTTTCGTATTGTCGAGACTTCACACATAATATAAATAATGGTAAGCAGCAGATGCAAGTAACAAATACGGTCGAGGTGATTATTGGAATCAAAAAACACCGACAGATTTCTCATAGGCTTACAGCGTGTGGCCAAAGGCCCTGTAGCGATCGTCACACACAACAACCCCGATCCTGACAGCATCGGCGCCGCTTACGGACTGAAGACACTCCTCAATATGGCATACGGCATCAAGGCCACGATCTACTACGGCGGCATCATCGGACGTGCGGAAAACCGCGCGATGGTATCACATCTGAAAATACCTCTCGTACAGATAGAAGACAGTGATTTTCGCAAGCATCCCACTATCGCGGTGGTCGACGCCCAGCCGGGCGCGGGCAACATACAGATACCCGCAGGCCGCATACCCGATATCGTGATCGACCACCATGTGCCGCTCCGCATGGCGACCCGCAAAGTGCCTTTCCACGATGTGAGAGGCGAATTCGGGTCGAGTTCGACAATCATAACCGAATACTTGCGCGCCGCTTATGTGAAAGTGTCACGCTCTCTCGCGACCGCATTGTTCTACGGTCTGAAAACTGACACATACGACCTCTGCCGCGAAGCCGGTCCCCATGACATGGACGCCTATCGTTATCTTGTCGACAAAATCGACCGACGCGCGCTCACCCAGATCGAACACCCATTGCACAAGCGCGCCTATTACGCGCAAATCCATCAGGCTGTCGAAAACGCAACCATCTACGATGACGTGCTGATCACCATATTGCGCAATCTCGAATATCCGGACATCACGGCTGAAGTCGCCGACTGGTTCTACTCCATGCACCGCATTTCGTGGGTACTCGTGATCGGCGTCAATCACGACGGCCGCATTTTTCTCTCAGTGAGGACACGTGAAAAGAAGAAACACGCAGGCAGACTCATCCGCACGGTAGTCGGCAAACACGGACTCGCGGGTGGTCATGACCAGATCGCTGGTGGTACGGTCACACCTGATGATTGCACCAATCCCGAATGCATCTCCGCTGAAATCGCGCTCATTAAGTACCGGTTTCTCAAAGCACTCGGCAAGCCAGGCACCGAAAAGTATTCGACAATCATCAACCACTCCAACAACAAATCAAACGGAGCCGGCGCTTAGTCTCCGGGCCTGCTGCAAATGCTGTTCAACTCGTTGAAATATCTCATATTCTTCCCGATAGTCACGGTGATCTACTATCTGCTGCCCCACAAATACCGCTGGGCGTTTCTGCTCGGAGCGAGCTATTTTTTCTATATGTGCTGGGTGCCGGGATTTATCGTCCTCATCATGATTTCCACCTTTGTCGACTACTACTGCGCGCGGTGGATCGGCGCGGCGGACACGACAGCCAATAAAAGACGATTTCTCTATCTCACGCTCGCCTTCAACATGGGCATCCTGCTGTTCTTCAAATACTTCAATTTCTTCATGGATTCGTTTGCCGGACTGATGACGATGTTCGGGGCAGACGCCGTGCCGCCACAACTTCGCGTAATACTGCCGGTCGGCATCTCGTTTTTCACTTTCCAGTCACTGAGTTATACCATCGACGTCTATCGCGGCAAACGAAAACCCGAGCGGCATATCGGACGCTACGCGCTCTATGTTTCCTTTTTCCCCCAACTCGTTTCCGGCCCCATCGAGCGCGCGGGAAACATCCTGCCGCAATATGACACGGTTCAGACGTTCGACCAGGCTCGCATCGCGAGCGGACTGCGGCTCATGCTCTGGGGGTTTTTCAAAAAGATGGTCGTAGCCGACAAACTCGCACTCATCGTCGATCCCATCTACAACTCGCCGCAAAGTCATTCCGGCCCTGCGCTTACAGTCGCGACCATACTTTTCGCATTTCAGATATTTTGCGATTTTTCAGGCTACACCGACATTGCCATAGGCTCGGCGCGCGTGCTCGGCATCCGCATGATGCAGAATTTTAACCGACCCTATCACGCAGCTAATGTAGTCGACTTCTGGCGTCGATGGCACATATCGCTATCAACATGGTTTCGTGACTATCTCTACATTTCACTCGGCGGCAGCCGCGTAAGCAAAAACCGGCGCTACTTCAACCTGTTCGCAGTTTTCCTCGTCAGCGGCCTGTGGCACGGAGCCAACTGGACATTTGTGGCATGGGGGTTTCTGCACGGCATCTACATCGTCACATCACACTCAACCGAAAACTTGAGATCACAAATCGCAAAGACCATCCGGCTCGCCACCATACCCGCACCCGTCCGGCAAGCCACAGCGATTGCTGTGACATTTATCCTCGTGACATTCGCCTGGATTTTTTTCCGCGCCGCATCCATCAGCGATGCGCTCTATATCTGTACACACATGTTCACCGGATGGGATGGCTTTTTCAGGGGCAACTTTATGGCGAAAGTGCCACTCGAAATGCGATACGACCTGATAATCGGGCTTTTTGGCATCTTCATCATGGAAACAGTCCACATCATCCAGTCCATGAAAAGTCCAGGAGCCATACTCATCAGACTTCCCGCCGCCATACGCTGGATCGTCTACTATGCGTTTGTACTTTCGATCCTTTTCTTTGGCGAAATGGGGAGCCGTACATTTATTTATTTTCAATTCTGATCCCCAAAAGTGTTCATCCACAGAAACGGTTCATATACGACAGGATCAAAGCTATGAGACGGAAGGGAAGACATTTTCACAACGTCGCATAATGTAGATTATGTTATATTTTTGGGGCGAATCAGAAATGCACGCCTCATTACCCCATAAACTTTAGTATGTAAGTGAAAGGCCTATAGAATTCTGAATAACATGATTTTTCACTAATGTGTCTGCAAGGAATGATACATGACAATCTAATCGAGTTGCAGTCGCGTAGGCTTTTAGCCCCGCGACTGCTGTATCGTCTCGTGTACATCCTGTTCTTACGCCGATGTGGCCATCTTCTTCTTGCGGGTGCTCTTTACGCGTTTTCGTGCACTGTCCACCTGATATAAATCGCAGGTCACAATGTTCTTGTAGTTGAATTCCCATTCATCGGGGAAATGACGGGCCTCACCGCATGATCTGCACACAAACACCGTCGACGGCACATTTTCCATATATGTGCTGCCCCGTTTGTTGGGCGAAAACGCCTCGATCCGGCATACGCCTTTTGACTCTGTTGCCTCAAATACGTGCCGGCAAACTTCTTTATGCTCAGTCTGTGTGATATTCTTCCTTGCCATGACAACACACCACCTTTCAGTACAGCCTATATATTATAATCGTTTCAGTATTATTTGTGTTCCATATTCTATACAATTTTTATAATATACACTGTCTGCCATGCTTTCAGGCATGCTAATGATCGCTTTCGTTGATAATTATGACATTCGTTGAAAGAGTTTGGCCGTATCTTCGTTTAATTTACAACACCAGCCGCGATCAGGGCAGCGACGACGATAGAGAGCACGATGCGATACCAGCCGAAGATAGCGAGTCCATTGCGGTTGAGGTAAGAGACCATCCATTTGACCGCGACGATTGCGGAAACAAACGCCACGCCGAGTCCGATTAGAGGATTGACGATGCCGAACATTGCGACGATGCGGCCGCCTTCCTTGAGAGTTTCGTAACTTGTGGCCGCTCCGAGGGTGACGAGACCGAGCAGAAAGCTGAATTCGACAGCAGCCGTTGCACTGAGTCCTACCGCAAGTCCGCCGATGATAACTGCGAGGCTGCGGCTGACACCCGGCCACATGGCGAGGCACTGCACGGCGCCGGCGAGCGCTGCCTGTGCGGGAGTGAGGGCTTCGAGGCTGCGGCCTTCGCCGGGAGATTTCCGGCGGCGCGACATGAGGAGGATCACTATGCCACCGGCAAACCATGCCGCCGTGATTGGCCAGAGTCCGAATAGTACAGCCTTGATTTTGTCCTCGAGCGCAAATCCTATACCAGCGGCAGGCACGAATGCCACGGCGAGGTTGATGGCGAGTCGCAGTCCGTCCCTGTCGCGTCCGATGAGACCGAGCAGGATTTTCCTTATCCTATTACTGTATAACAGCAGCACTGCGATGATGGCGCCGAATTGTATGCAGATGGAATACGCATTGACTGCGTCCTGTTCGGCTCTGGTTTCGCCGAGGCCGATGACGCGGCCTGCAAGATAGAGATGCCCGGTGGAACTCACGGGGAGGTATTCGGTAACACCTTCCGTGATCCCGAGCACGATTGCCTGCCAAGTCTTCATAGCCGTCTGCCGCCCGGACTTCCCCACTCCGCATGCTGTCGCGCCCGCAAGCATGACGGTCATAAAACACACCGATATTATCATCCTTCGATTTTTCATTTAACTTGTTTCCTATCTGATGGGCTTGCCGGATTCTTGATTGGCCTCAAGCGCCGCTTTATTGGAAAACCCGTCCTTTGATGCCACAATATATTATCGGCCCTGACAGGTCGATCCATTCCTGATATTTTAGGAGCATCTCTGTGGCAGGCAAATATTTTCTCGACACACTCGGCGAACGCCTCATCATCCTCGATGGCGCGATGGGCACATCGCTTCAGCGTTTCAACCTTTCGATCGACGATTTTCACGGACACGAAAACTGCAACGAAGTCCTCAATTACACCCGTCCCGAAATAGTCGGAAAAATCCACGACGCATACTTTTCAGCCGGTGCCGACGCAGTCGAAACCAACACTTTCGGCGCGACGCGGCTGCAACTTGACGAATTCGGACTCGGCGACCGCACCACGGAAATCAATCTCGCTGCCGCCCGCATCGCCCGCGAATCAGCCGCCGCACACACCACATCAGACTGTCCGCGCTATGTCGTCGGCTCCATCGGCTCAGGCACAAAATCACCTTCGCTCGGACACATCACCTACGATGCTCTATTCGACAACTACTACGAACAGGCCCTCGCCCTCATCGACGGCGGCGCCGACGCGCTACTTATAGAAACCTGCTTCGACCTCCTCCATGTGAAAGCCACCGTTGCCGCGTGCGACGCCGCATTCCGCGCCCGCTCGCTGAAACTCCCGCTCATGGTACAGGTCACCATCGAAAAGCAGGGCACTATGCTCACCGGCGCGGATATCGCCACAGCGTGCTCGGTCACCACTTCTCTCGCCGCCGTCGACATATTCGGCGTTAACTGCGGCACCGGTCCTGTCGAACTTCACCCACACATCGAATGGCTCTCGCGCCACTGCCCAGTGCCCATCTCATGCCTGCCCAACGCTGGACTGCCGGAATTCATCGACGGAAGAGCCCATTTCCCGCTCGCACCCGCCGATTTCGCACAGTACCAGTACGAGTTCGTCACACGATACGGAGTCCAGATCGCCGGCGGCTGTTGCGGCACGACATTCGAACACATCGCCGCGCTCGCCTCCCGCTGTGCCGGACTCGTCCCGCCCTCACGATCCTTCACACATATACCCTGCGCCACCAGTTCATACTCCATCACTCCCTATGCACAAGAGCCCCGCCCGCTCATCGTCGGAGAAGAAACCAACAGCGTGGGCAGCAAACGGTTCCGCGAATTTCTCAAGGCACGCGACTACGACGCCATGGTGCAGGTCGGCCGCGAACAACAGCAAAACGGCGCCGCCATCATCGATGTCTGCGTCGCTCTCGCCGGCGAAGATGAAACCGAACACATGACGACTCTCATCTCCCGCCTCGCCAACAGCGTCAACGTCCCCCTCATGGTCGACAGCACTGACCCAGCAGTACTCGACGCCGCACTCAAACTCATCCCCGGCAAACCCGTCATCAATTCCATCAACCTCGAAGACGGCGAAGAGCGCGTAGACGCAATCCTGCCTCTCGCACTCAAATACGGCGCATCCGTCGTCGCTCTCACCATCGACGAAAAAGGCATGGCGAAAACCGCCGCAGAAAAATTTGCCATCGCCTCACGCATCTACACACTGTGTGTAGACAAATGGCGGCTCGACCCCGCAGATCTGATTTTCGACCCGCTTACATTCACTCTCGCAAGCGGCGAATCCGGGTTTCGCACTGCCGCGATCGAGACCATCGAAGCCATTCGCCGCATCAAGTCCGAACTTCCCGGAGTCCACACCATCCTCGGCGTCAGCAATATATCATTCGGACTCAAACCCGCAGTGCGCCCTGTTCTCAACAGCGTTTTCCTCCACTACGCCGTCGAAGCGGGCCTTGATCTCGCGATTATAAATTCAAGAAAAGTCATCCCTCTTTTCCGAATACCCGACACCGAGCGCGAAGCGGCACGCCGCCTCGTATTCAACGAATCCGAGTCTGCACTGCTCGATTTCATCCGTCTCACATCCGATGCATCCATGTCATACACCGCCACCACGGCATCCGACGAATCACTCACACCTGCCGAACGACTCCGGGCAAAACTGCTCGATGGTGACAAGACCGATCTACGCTCTGCGATCGACGCAGCACTACAGTCCACCCCTGCGCAGACAATTCTCGACTCCATTCTGCTGCCAGCGATGCGCGAGGTCGGAGATCTGATGGCACAGGGCGAAATGCAACTGCCATTCGTACTGCAGAGCGCGGAGGTCATGAAAGACTGCGTGACACTGCTCGAACCCTTCCTCGCTGACTCGGAAACAAATGCCAAAGGCACGATCCTGCTCGCTACCGTCAGAGGCGACGTGCATGACATCGGCAAAAACCTTGTCGAGATCATCCTGCGCAACAACGGCTACAAGACTTATGACATAGGCATCCGCCGCACCGCCGCTGAAATAACCGATGCCGTCCGCGAGTATAGCCCCACCGCTGTCGGACTCAGCGGCCTGCTCGTCAAATCAGCCGTGGAAATGAAAAACGTCGTCGAAACGCTCAACCGCGAAGGCCTCGCTGTACCAGTGATATGCGGCGGCGCTGCTCTCACGGAATCCTATGTCAACGGCACCATCGCGCCATGCCACTCGGCGAGTGTCGCCTATGCCTCCGACGCGTTCGACGGTCTGAAGATCATGGATTCGCTCACGTGTGCGTCAGCCACAGCCACCAAAGCGCCAGAGCCAGCCACCACAGTTCCCGAGCCGCCAGACGACACGGACGGATTCGACACCATCTGCGACACGCACATAACAATCACTTTCTACCACACAATTCCCCAGGCCCCTTTTTACGGCCCCGCGATTTGTCCCATCCCGCCGATCGACGAAGTGTTTGGCTACATCAATGAACGTCTGTTGTTCCGCAAGCAGTTCGGAGTGAAAAATTTCGGCTATCCCGGTCTCGAAGCACGCGATGAGAAACTCCGTACGGAAGTATACGCCCTGCGCGACAAAGCTGTCGCCGAAGGCTGGATCACCCCTGCGGCAGCTTATGGATACTTCCCGTGCGTGCGGCGCGGCGACTCGCTTTCCATCCGCGACTCAATCGATTTCGACGAAGAAACCGCCCTCTTCACATTCCCGCGCGCCAATGGACGGAGCGGACTTTGCCTCAGTGACTTTTTCATGCCCGAAGACGGCGCCGCATGCGACGTCGTAGCATTTCAGGCCGTCACCGCCGGCGCGAAATCTGCGGAAATCGAAAAACAGCTCCGCGACAACTTCGAATACAAGGACTATCTCTACCTGCACGGACTGCTCGCCATGACCGCCGAAGCGCTCGCCGACATCGTACACAAACGCATCCGCGCCGAACTCGGATTTGCCGACGACTGCGCCACGCCGTCCGAACTCATCCGCCACCACTACCGCAGCCGCCGTTACAGTTTCGGCTATGCCGCCTGCCCCGACCTCGCGGGCCAACAGCCGCTGCTCGCTCTGCTCGGCGCGCCCGAAACCATCCCTCTCACACTCACCGACAGCTTCATGCTCGTGCCCGAACACAGCACGACAGCCATCGTCGTCCACCACCCGCAGGCACGGTATTTCAGCGTGTGATGCCGTAACGGCCAGCCTTTTCAATAAAACCCTGTTGCCTAATCGTAGCGCCATCGTTAGGATTTGTGATATGAATTGCCGGAGGAGAAATGATGAACGTCAAACTCGTGCGCCACACCCCCGACCCCGACAAGGTCGTAGCCCTCGCGGGACGCCTGTGTTACACGGCGCTGGAATTCGATCAACTCGACGACAGTCTCACGCCTGAAGTGACTGCGGAATTCGTGACGAAACTGCGACGCATGGGCCATGTGACGCCGTTCGAGCACGCGTCGTTCACGTTTTGCATCGAAGGCATTGCGCGGGTGACGACGCACCAGCTCGTGCGCCACAGGCTCGCGTCATACTCGCAGCAGAGCCAGCGTTATGTGAAGATGAATGAGCCAGTATATGTCACTCCTCCATCCATCGCTGCCAATCCCGAAGCTCTCGAAATGTTCGAAGCACATTGCGCGGCGGCTCATAAACTCTATTTTGATCTGCTTGATCTCGGCATAAAAAAGGAAGACGCGCGCTACGTGCTGCCGGAAGGTTCGGAGACAAAAATCATGATGACGATGAACGCGCGCGAGATGTTCCACTTCTTCGCATTGCGCTGCTGCAACCGCGCACAGTGGGAAATCCGAGGGGTGGCCATCGAGATGCTGCGGCAGTCGAAAGCCATAGCGCCTCTGATTTTTGATGACGCCGGGCCGGGCTGCCTGCGTGGCGCATGTCCCGAAAAAGACTACTCATGCGGCAAGGCCGCGGAAGTGCGTGACTTTTTCGCCGGACTTGCGTGACCTGTTTTCGCCTTCTATTGGCAACCATATCCCGGATGCACTCACATCGGGGCTCCCTTTTGTGAAGCATTTGAAAAATTGTTTGTTTGCAAGATGATTGACATTTCCTTTTTCTCTAATTACACTACTGATGTAATGATGCAGAACCTCTTAGTGTGCAATGAAATCTCCTTATGACAATGCAACTGACGGATGGCAAAAAGAGGTGTTGGAAACTGTAAGTTCAAGATGTTGAATTGTGACGAATAAGCGGCGGTACGCTATCCGCAGCTCCGTCACACGCAAGACGCCGGACCTTATGCGGTTCACCCGGTCACGCACCGGCAATGAGCGCAACGGTTTTCATTGAGAGACAATTCATTTCACGCGACATTAGGGCAGTCCCATCGCTTTCGTGTATATCAGGTCGTATGACCTTGCCCGGCGCAACGCCGGACAGCCCCATTCTGTCAGGACACGACATAACGTCATGCAGCACGCAGTTACAACACAGTCAAATATCCCGTCAATAAAATGTTCTCGAGCAGACGGCAATATTGCTCGCCCCACAGGGCCGGCACACATATAAGCAGGAGGATTTATGGAACTTGCGGAACTCGAATCCCGTACGGTAACCGAACTTTACAAAATCGCATACGAACTCGGTATCAAAAGCCCTCAGAAATTTCGGAAGATCGAACTCATCACCCAGATAATGAACAGAGTCGATCCCGAGATAGCCGCCGAATACAAGAAACAGCTCGAACTGTCTGGCGAAAAGCCAGGCCAGCGCGCACGATACGGCCGCTCAAGCATCCACAAGTCGTACGAACGAAAACCCAAACAGTCAGAACCAGTCGAAGAAGCCACTCCCGTCATCGCACCATCCGACGACATGATCTCCGCTCCAGCCCCCCTCGAAACAGTGCCCTCCCCTTCCACCACACATACGCCACAGCCGAAACCCTTCGTCAAACCCGCCGCACCCGTACAAACTGCTCCCCCAAGACCCGCACCCGCAACTATCCCCCAATACGACGAAGACGAAGACACCGACGACCCCGTCTATATCCCATACCACGCCGTTCAGCATAATAACGACGCTTACGACCGCCAACTCGCCGAAGAAGGTCCCACTTACGGACAGGGCATCCTCGACCTCTCGGAAGGCGGTTTCGGATTCCTTCGCCGCAACAGCTACACGCCATGCCCCGACGACATCTACGTCTCTGTCTCACAGGCAAAGAGATTCGCACTTCGCCCGGGCGACATCGTAGCAGGTGCCGTACGCCCGCCAAAAGACAACGAACGCTTCTACTCCATGCTCCGCGTCGAAACTGTCAACGGCATGAAACCCGAAGAATCACGCGCACGCAAAAACTTCGACGACCAGATACCCATCTACCCCAACGACCGTCTCAAAATGGAATGCGACCCTACCGACAGCTCCACCCGCGTCATCGACCTCATCGCACCCATCGGCCGCGGCCAGCGCGCGCTCATCGTCGCTCCTCCAAAAGCCGGCAAAACCATCCTGCTCAAAAAAATCGCCAACAGCATCACCGAAAACCACCCCGAAATGGTTCTCATGGCTCTTCTCATCGACGAACGCCCCGAAGAAGTCACCGACTTCCGCCGCTCCGTCAAGGGCGATGTCATAAGTTCCACTTTCGATGAAAAACCCGACAACCACATCGCCGTTGCCGAACTCGTCCTCGACCGCGCAAAGCGCCTCGTCGAAACAAACCACGACGTCGTCATACTCCTCGACTCCATCACACGTCTCGCACGCGCCTACAACCTCTGCGTCCCCCCAAGCGGCCGCACCCTCTCCGGCGGACTCGACCCCAACGCCCTTCACAAACCCAAACGTTTCTTCGGCGCAGCACGCAACCTCGAATCCGGCGGCTCCCTCACCGTCATCGCCACCGCTCTCATCGAAACCGGCTCACGCCTCGACGAAGTCATCTTCGAAGAATTCAAAGGCACCGGCAACATGGAACTCCAGCTCTCCCGCTCTCTCGCCGACAAACGCATCTTCCCTGCCATCGACATCGTCAAATCCGGCACACGCCACGAAGAACTCCTCTACAGCAAGGAAGAACTCGAACGCATCTGGAAACTCCGCCGCATCGTCAATTCACTCGACGAAGCACAGGCCACAGAACTCGTCCTCGAGCGCCTCACCAAGATGAAAACCAACGCACTGTTCCTCGAATCCCTCAACTACGTCACGGCGTAATTTCTCTCAAAGGGTTGAACTTTCGCGCGATAATTGCTATCTTTACTAATTTGTGAATGCACGTGCGCTCAGCGCACACAACATGAAAGGCGTGATCCAACAGTGAAACAGGGCATACATCCCGTATATCATGAAGTAGTAGTCAAATGCACCTGCGGCAACGAGATACCCACAGGCTCGACCCGCAAAGACATCAAGATCGAAATCTGCTCCAACTGCCACCCATTCTTCACCGGCAAGCAGAAACTCATCGACACAGCCGGCCGTATCGACAAATTCCATCGCAAATACGGCGACGACAATACGGACTACGCAAAAAGATCGTCAAAAAAGGCGAAACGCCTCTCAGACGAAGAAGTTGCCGCCATGGAAGCAGCCGACGCGGCAGCAGCCGAAGAAGCTGCCGAAACAACCGCCGAATAATCTATTCGGGTGCCACATCCGCGAATCAATACAGGCTCCGCATACCTGCGGAGCCTTTTCGCGTTTAACCCTTCAGAATGATGTGGACTATCTATTTTTTTATTCCACTCAGCGTCACACCACCTTCGATGGCCCAGGCGCTTTCACCAACTCTTTTTTCATCACACAATATGCAAGTGAATTAATCCGATATAATAATCACCTGAAATCAAGATTTGCCATCGAGGATTATCACATACGACCCGAAAGGAAACGGACATGGGAGAGACTACCAGAAAAGTTGATGTTGTCATCGCTGGAGCGGGAGTGACGGGATGCCTTGCGGCACGCATGATGTCAGCAGCGGGATTCAAGACCCTGCTGCTCGAAAAAAAGAAACGCCACGAACTCGGCCACGACTGGTGGGACACCATGTTCACCAAAACATTCGAGATCATCGGTATTGACAAGCCAGTAAAACCCGAATTGCAGCCAAGCTTCAAATATCATGTCTATTCGCAATATGGCTATGCCGGCTTCGAGACTGAAATGCCCGAATCTTACGTCAATATCGACCGAAAACTCTTCGGGCAGCGCATCCTCGGCGAAGCTCTCAAAGCCGGCGCGGAATTCATCGAAGAAGCCACTGTCAAAGAACCTGTCTATGAAGACGGCACTGTCAAGGGCCTCATCTACGAAGCAGGCGGTCAGAAGGTCAAAGTGCTCGCCCCGATCACTTTCGACGCATCGGGAATGCCATCGGTCATCAGGGGAAAACTCCCGGAAATTTACGGATTCAACCAGAAATACAATCCCGACGAATGCGTCTACTGCTACAGGGAAATCCGCGAAGTCACCGACCCCTCGGCCCGCTCGATCCTCGTAGTCGGCGAATATAACGGCGTCAAATGGCTCTGCCGCAACGAAAACGGCCACGCCGATATCTTCTCCTGCGTCATCGGCACCGGCGCGCCCAAGACCCCAAAGGAAATCGTCTATGACCTCATCCGCGACGAAGGCGGCGTCAAAGACGAAATCTACCGCGGCGGCCAGTCTGCCGTCATCCCGGTCCGCAGAGCCTACGACTCCTGCATCGCACCAGGCCTACTCCTCGTCGGCGACACAGCCTGCAACCCCAACCCACTCAACGGCTCTGGCATGTCTTCTGGTCTCCTCGCCACAAAATTCGCCTGCGAAGCCGCCATCGATGCCTTCAAAAAAGGCAGCTTCGGCATCGCAGACCTCTGGTCTTACAACTACAAATACAAAACCGAACAGGATTTCAAATTCGCCGCCCTCAACGCTTTCCAGTACTTCTCCACCAAAGAAGACAAACGATACTTCCACACCCTCATGTGCTCCAACCTCATGAACAGCAACAACTACTGGGGCATGGAAGACGAACTCACCGCCCCGCCCGACCCGCGCCGCCTCAAAGATATCCTCCCCCTCATGAAACACCCCGGATTCTTCTACCGCACGGCACGCACTTTCCTCAATGTCGGCAAACTCGTCAAACACTACAAAAACTACCCCGAAACCTACGACCCCGCCACCTTCGAAAAATGGCAGGCACGTACCAAGGCTCTTTACGCAAAAGTGCAGTGACCACTAAAAGCGGAGGCTCACTGATGAGCCTCCGCGCCCCCCCACGCCATGCACACACTACGCATCCACAAATACATCGCATCCACCATCGTCGACGGCCCCGGCCGCCGCGCATCGATATTCGTCCAGGGCTGCCCCATCAGATGCGCGGGCTGCGCCGTACCCGAAACATGGGACCCCTCCGGCGGACAATCTGTCACTATCGAAAGCCTCGCCCGTGAAATCACGGCCACACCAGGCATCGAAGGCGTCACATTCCTCGGCGGCGAACCCTTCGCGCAAGCCGCGCCACTCGCATCTCTCGCCGCGCGCCTCAGGCAGTCTGACCTATCTGTCATCACATTCACAGGATACAACATCGAAGAAATCACACAATGGGCAGACCCCCACGCGGACGCGCTGATAGCGCTCTCCGACATAGTCATCGACGGCCCATTCATCTCCTCGCAACGTACTGGCTCTCTCCCCTTGACCGGATCGGCCAACCAGCGATATCACTTTTTCACAGACCGCTACCGACACATAGAAAAGCAACTGAAAGCAACCCCTAACCGCCTCGAAATCCGCATCTCTCCAGACGGTACGGTTTTCGCCAACGGCCTCATCTCAGGCGATGACATCCGACAACTCGTCACCCGCCTGACACGGGACAATCTCGAAAACCACTGACATTTATGTTTGCTGTGATTTCCTCCACTTCCGGATCAACTCTGGCATTCTGAAGTTAGACATCGCTGCTGACACCTGATGAGGATGAACCTCGGATTCTATTTCAGAATTCGGGATATAATTCATCTCTCTTTGCCAAATTACCAATATGAGGCATAATCAATAGAGGTTCACAATTCTATTCGGAGATTATTTCTTTTCGCGATATGAGCACTAACTTACTGAAAATAGCACTTTTTGCCATCGCGATGCTCGCCGGTGTATCGACAGCAATGACTGTCACTGTTGCGGCAGATGACATTACGCCACTTTTCAGGCTCACGGCTGTACGCAATGCGATCGACGGCCAACCCATCGAGGGGATTGATGATTTCGAAACTCCGGTAGAAGCGGGCGAAGGGGTTTTCCCTCTGGAACTGACCCTGAAAGCCGGCTCCCAAAAAACTCCTGCGCCTGTCGTTACTGGCATCTCAATTACTTTCCCTGAGGGGATATGCCCGGAAGACCAGTCGTTTCTGGTAGAATTGTGGGGCGTTTTCGACTTGGGGGACAACAGCTTCGAACGCATGGCCTACAAAGGGTATCCCGACTCATGTAACGTCATGGCTACCATTACCCCATTTGCCACAAAACACCTCGTGCTCAGACTTTTCGCCAATGTAACCTCAGCGGGCGCCGTGCCCGGCATCTCGATCTACGGCAGCGGCGATGCCACTCCCTACTCCCGCCGCTACGCTCCAGCAGACGGCGAATATGCGTACTCCATCATCCATAAATACAAAGTCTTCGGACAGAAAAATATCACTGTCACAACCAGTGACAGCGGCACTGACTTCATACTCGAAGTCAACACGATGCAACAGATCATCTCGAAGAATTTCGATGAAACGATGGATAATGGCCGCGAAGAACCAGAAATCGAAGACATAGCCATTTCACAAAAATGCACCGCTTCGATTGACTCGGATATGGTCCTGAAAAATATGTCATGCGCTGACAAATACAACGGGGAAGAAACCGCATCGGTCAAAGCAGATCGTCCCGGCAACACCATAAGGATCACGTCAAAAGACGAAACCGGTATCCTCGGAGACAAAAGCAACAATAAACTCATATTTTTCAACGACATGCCAGTCCCTATAATCATGAAGGCCGGTCTCGTCACAGGTAACACCATCGAAGCTTTTTCCGTCAACTCAAACGACGCTGGCAAACATATCAAAAAATACATATCGGTTATGGATCACCTCGAAGCTACAGACGACCGCCCTGAAATATTCATCATCGCCACACACTACGAAGAATCCACCATCGATGACATCTATCTCATCGACAACAACGGACTGATCCTCCTCGGATGCTTTCACGAAGGCAGTTACGAACTCCGCCTCGAAGACGACCCCTCCTCGATCGAAATCACCCCACTCGTCACCGACCTCATACTCCAGAAAAAAATGCACATGGAAACCTACGACAAATACCTCCGGGTACCCGGACTCGTCAAAACAGCGACCATCAAGTTTATCTGGAATCACATCCCGCCCGAACGATTCAACTTCTCAAGCGCCCGGCAAAGACTTGTCGCCATCACCGAAACATCACCCGCACACTACGAAGCAACCGTCGAGACCACCCGATTCCTCCCCGGCGAGTCGCCCCTGAGTGACGAGCCGCCACTCACTGACGCTGACATCCAGTCATACATCTCGGCATCCGAAGGCCTGAGCATAGACAACAGTATCATCCGCCAAATCGCGGAAGAAATCACCGGCAGCGAAACCGATCACCTCGCAATCGCCATAAAAATCCACAACTATGTCGCAACAAACATGTATCCCTCAAACTCTGATTACTACTTCGTCGAGCCAGCCACTGTCATCGCCACCAGGAAAAAAGGCGACTGCAAACAGCACGCATCCCTTTTCGCAGCCATCGCCCGCGCTGCCGGCATCCCCACACGCTTCACCTTAGGCCTGCGATATCTCGGCGGCGGCTATGGGCATCACGTCTGGAATCAGGTTTACTACAACGGGAACTGGATCGACTTCGACGCCACCGACATGGCTATCATCCCCGGCGCCACTCACATCCAGAAATTCACCACTCGCTCATTCAACCAGTTCGCACTCAACGGCTCACTCGGTGGACTCTACGAAGACCCCGAAATCACGGAATACGCCGAAAGCGACACACTCACGCTCGACCCAATTACCAAAACCGACGCGGCAATCACCTGCCCCGTCTACTCCGATCCACTCCTCGGATTTGAGATCGACTGCCCTCAGGGCTTCATTATGGACGTGTCCGATTTCGGGGTCATGCGACGCGTCGACTTCAGGAGTGAAGAATTCCCCGAACTCATTTTATCAGTTATTTCCGCACGCTGCCCTTCAAGGAAATGTTCATTTGAAGACGCTTTTGATTCCCTCCCCAGCAATATTTTTATGCGCCTCTTCGATGTCTTCGGAACGATAAAAAAAGTCAAAGTCGATCCACGGCACATCTCCGGCGGCAATAGTGCCGACATTGTTGCAGGCGAGTTCCGCGACAGAAACAACCGGTTCATACACTTCGAATTCATCATGGCATACGGTGAAAAAAGCGTGTATATCACTTTCCTGTCACTTCCGGCCGCCACGTACGAACGCACCCCGAACAGAATCAACAAACTCAAAAGCATCATGCGCGTTACCCGGTAACCAGCCGTCTCCTGTTACGCAGTCAGCAATCTCCTTCACCCCAATCGCCATCGATAATACTATTGCACGAAACGGTATAACATCGCATGATCTGCCCTGCCCCCCCCGAAATGGCATGCCAATGGTTGAAACTGGACAATCAACACTGAAAACAATAAAAAGGGAAAATGGTAAGCGTTCACGACAAGAGCATGGAGACCCCCTTTTTGAAAAAATGGGGT
>CAZQSL010000072.1:0-17648 GCA_964595945.1 uncultured bacterium | reverse complement strand
GGAGAACCTTTTTTGCAAAAAAGGTTCTCCGCGAGTATTCCGTGAACGGTTACGCTGGAAGAATCAGCCGGGACTCATACCCTGACAGAAAGCAACTCGATAGATTCGCCTTCATGTGTTTTGGAAAACCGTTTTCTGGCAAAATTGACGAGACCGCCGAGAAAAAATCTGGCGATTCTGCGCACAAGCGTCCCCGTAGCGCTCCCGAGTCTCGCGTCGACCGCTCCGCCGGATATGATCGACGGCAGAGCTTCGTTAGACACGACGCGAAAACCCGCGTTTTCCACCGCGAGAGCAAGTGAGGTCTTTGTGAAGAAATAAAAGTGAAATCCAGGCTGCCAGCCACGCCACGCAGCGCCATGCCTTTTCGCCTCGGCACTGCGCATGTTGGGCACTGATATGAAAAGAGCGCCGCCGGGGCGCAGCAGCCGGTGGACTTCGGAGAGTGTGCGCCGTGGGTCGAACTGGTGTTCGAGTGCGTGAATCATGATCACCGCATCGAATGACGAAGGAGCGAAATCCGACTCTTCGAGAGTACCCGACACGGCATGCACTCCGGTGCGGCTTGCGGCCACACGAGCAGCGTATGGTGAGATGTCGATGCCCCACGGCTCCCATCCATGATTGAGTGCAGCAGAGAGATACTGGCCTGTGCCGCAGCCCACATCGAGCAGTTTGCCCCGTGATTTTGCCGTTTGCTCGATTCTTTCGAATATCCCGCTCCCCACCTGCCCGTCCGACTCGATATCGGTGCTGCCAGGGTAGGACTCCTCGTAATAGTCCCGGGAATACCTGTCTTCGGCTCCGTCGCGAGCCGGTTTTGCCGATGAAATGCCGAGTCCGCAGAGACGGCAGACATAAATCGTTTCGTGCCGAAACGTGTATAGTATGTCATCGACATCCACTTTGCAGACCGGACATTGTAGCTTGTTATCGGATTCTTTGTCAGCCACACCTGCAGCTCCAGATAAAGGTGGTTTGTAATCGTTCACGACAAGAGCATGGAGCCCCCCTTTTTACAAAATGGGGTCTCAAACCTCTACCGAAAAACTTTATATGCCATACTCCAGCCGTAAAACCAGAGAACACTCCAAACATAGGAAGTTCTTTGGAGAGGTGCGGAGAACCTTTTTTGCAAAAAAGGTTCTCCGCGAGTATTCCGTGAACGGTTCCGATTGATAATGATGAGGTGTTATTTTTTAGCCGAGCTGATCACGCGACCCGAGCCCTGGAGATTCATGGCGAGCCAGACAAGCTCCTTTTTTACGCCGGCTGCATCGAGTCCGGCGCCCATCGGGACTTTTTTGGCAGCGGTCTGCATCGGCACGTAAATGTTGTTGTAGATATAGAGGAATTCAAGCTCTTCCACATCGCTGGCGCGCGCGTTGATGGCGGCTTCGAGATTGTCTTCGAATGAGCGGAATTTCGGCAGATCTTTTTCGTAGTAGGCTTCGAGCATGTCGGCGACATCTTCGGCCGAGAGGCAGGCTGTGGCGGGGGAAAATTCCACGGTCTTGAAGTCGATGCCATTCCGGAGTTTGACGTATGATGTGATATCGGTCTCTGAAGTGCTGCTGGTGATGGGACATGTGCCTGCTGCCTGCTGCGCGTTGGCCTTGTTGTAGAGAGCGATGTAAAGTTCGGCGGCGGCCTGTGCGCTGGCATCTGTTGCCATGTGGCCACTGTTGACAAAAACTTCCTTGACTCTTTCGACGGTGGGAGTAGAGAGTGCGGCTATGCCGGTCACGACATCGTAGATTGCGGCGTTTTTCTGGGCGTCATCCATGCCGAGCGGACCGAACGCCGCCATGTAGGAATCCTGCGTTTCGGCGGTCGCCCACTGTGTCCTGAAGGCATCGGAGAACTGTGCGGAGGTCTTTCCCTCGGATGCTATGCCGAACTGTTTGCCGATGTCGAGTATGCCCTCGATGCCTTCGAGCGCGGCGGCACCCGAGAGGGTGACTCCAGTGCCGGCGTATGCTTCGATAAATGCGGCTCTGATGAGGTTGTAGTACTTGACGAGTTTATCGAGGTCCGAGGCTGCGATATTGCCTTCGGAGAGCGTCACGCCCGAAGCCTTTGTGGTGGTGTCGAGAGTGGTCTTGAGTGTGGTGAGAGCATTTTTAGCGGCTGCGTTGTTATATGTGTCTTCCGCGATCGAGGCCATTGCATAGTCACGTATGATGACACGTTTCTGGATGGCGGTATAGTCGCTGCTTTTCCATGCCGTGAGGGCGGCTGCCATTTTGCCGGAAATCTCGTTGAGGTAAACGGTGTTGGTCGCGATAGCGTTGTAGGTATCCTCGAGACCGGCATCGGCGAAAATCTTGGGCCATTCCTTGAATTTAGCGAATTCGGCGGCTGTAGCGGATGGGGAGTAGAGCAGCGCGTTGGCTTCGAGAGTGGTCTGGCTCGTGACGGTGATGGCCGGGACAGTGGTAGTCGCGCCGGAGATCGAAAGATCGTTGAGCGCATAGCGAAGGTTAGTCGTGTTTGCCGGATTTTTTTGCGCTGCCTGACTGGCAGCGTCATTGGGGACTGCTTCGATGACCATGTCGATGGTGGCAGCCGAGTATGTGAAGGTACAGGCGAAGCTGAAACTGCCGGAGCCATCGCTGGTCGCGCCGGTGCAGTAGTTTGTCTTGGTCGCGGGATTGTAGACTACTATCTGGGTGCCGGTGGCGACATCTGCGGCCGATCTGCCGGCTACTCTGCCAGCGCCACTGGAAAATGTACCTGACAGATTTATGGTCTTTGTCGTCGGGGTGACATCGCCGCCACCGCTGGTCGAGCCCCCTCCCCCGCCGCCGCCACAGCCTGCCGCAAATGCTGCCACCGCGAGCGCGGCCACGCCGGTCTTGATCATCGCCACGAATGATTTTTTCATACTGTACCTCCGCCTTTTCAGGCTCTTTTTATTGTTGTCAATTATTTTATCGCAATTTGCGTGCCGCCTTGCCATCTGTTTCGCGTTTCCGCAACACCCGTGTGCAGGACGGCGCGGTGGTACGCGAATACCATCCCTGCCCTTGTGCATATTATACCATGCTGGGCAGCCTGGCCATAGTTCATTTTTTTTATCGCCGGCAGACCGGTATCCTCTAAGCGGCTTATGATAGAATAGTGTGAAAAACAATCGCCGCCACGAGGTGATATATGGACACAAGCCATCCAAAATACAACAAGGATTTCCTGCCTCTGCGCACAAATCCGTCCGGCGCGGAAGACCGTTATGAATATTTCACGGCAAGCGATGGAGCCAGGCTCTTCGTGCAGTACTGGCTGCCGCCATCCGGCGCCCCGGACCGTGTGGTGCTGTGCCTGCACGGCATGAGTGCGCACGGGTGGTATTATGTACTGATGGCCGATGATTTCGTGCGCCACAACATGGCTGTCTATTGCCCCGACTATCGCTATCACGGACTATCGGACGGACCCAGGGGCGATATGCCCGACCGCGACCGCATGCGCGCCGACGTAAAGGAATTCGCCCTCGAACTCAAACGCCGTTATCCCCATGCGAAACTCTATGTGATCGGAGAAAGCATGGGCGGCTGCATCAACGTCAATCTGCAACTCGACGCACCCGGGCTCGCAAGCGGCATGGTACTGATCGTCCCCGCCATCAAGCCTGCCATGAAATTCAGATTCGCGGACGTGATCAAACTCCCGCTCATGTTGCTGGCCGCCATTTTCGCGCCCGGCTGGCGCTTTATCCCCGCGACGGGCGACGAAGCCCGCTCGATGCGCAGTCCCGCCAATATCAAATATGACCGCGACGACCCGCTGCATCTCAAGAAAATTTCCGTCCGCTACATCCTCAATGTCACGAAAATGATGAAGCGCGGCGCCACGCTCGGCCCCGTGGCCATCAAAATCCCCTCGCTCATCATCCAGGGCGGCAAAGACGTAGCCGTCTCTCCCGAAGCCTCGCGCAAGTTTTACGAACGGCTCGCAGCCCCCGACAAGACATTCAAATTCTACCCCGACGGACTACACTGCATGCAGACCGACCCCACCATCACTGACCTGCGCCCCACCGTCACTCTATGGATACTCGCACACTGAATGGTTTTCACAATCTTCACATACTTTCGCTCTCACAAGATGGGCGATATACTTTTCGGCTCATTATAATTTACAATATAGGTGTATTGGACGCATAATAACACCCTGATGCGGCATGCCACCCGATGCAGCGCCCGCAAATCCACATCACCAAAGGTGTGTGACAAACCCATGGATGACGCCATCTCGACCACCGGCACACAAACCGCCTCGACACCATTCGTCGTACGTACTATCGAAAGCAAATGCAAACGCTGCTACTCTTGCATCCGGCACTGCCCCGCCAAGGCCATCCGCGTCGAAAAAGGACAGGCATGGGTCATCGAAGAACGCTGCGTCGCATGCGGCAACTGCGTACGCTTCTGCTCCCAGGGCGCAAAGCAGATCAGAGATGCCATCGAGCCTGTGACCACGATGCTCGCTTCCGGCACTCCCACCATCATGATCATCGCCCCCTCGTTCCCAATCGCGTTTTCTGACGCCGAACCAGGCCAGATCGTAGCCGCAGCGAAAAAACTCGGTTTCACCGAAGTCATGGAAGTCGCCTACGGCGCAGACCTCGTCGGAGCAGCCTACCGCACTCTCATCGAAGAACGGGCCGGAGACGGCATCATCATTGCCACCCCCTGCCCCAGCGTTGTCAAATACGTGGAAAAATACCACCCGAAACTTATCCCGCACCTCGCTCCCATCGTCTCTCCAATGGTCGCCCTCTCTCGATATATCAGGGAAGAATACATGCCAGGCGCCTGCGTCGTATTCGCAGGCCCCTGCGTCGCAAAAAAACAGGAATGCGACGACCAGGGCGTCACCGGCGCGCCAGAAGCATCACTCACCTTCGCAGAATTCCGCTCCATGCTCATCGACAAGGGCATCAATATGTCAGACCTCGACCCCGAGCCCTTCACTGGCCCCACCCCACACACGGGCCGCATTTTCCCCGTCACCGGCGGACTCCTCAAAACCGCCGCCCTCGAAATGGACATCACAAAGGACGAAATCGTCGTCACCGAAGGCCGCGAACGCATCCCCGAAGTCCTCGAATCCATCGAAAACGGCCGCACCCGCGCACGATTCTTCGACCTCCTCTTCTGCGAAGGCTGCATCAACGGTCCCATCATGCCCTCCTACATGAGCGAAATCGAACGCAAGGAATGCGTCACCGACTACATGCGCAAAGCCGAAGCTCTCGCACCCGCCACCACCGATGTCGACCCCGCCGAATCTGTCGCACAACGACTCGACCTCCTCCGCACCTTCTTCGATGAAAACAAACGGCTCTCCGAACCCACCGAAGAAGAAATCGCCGCCATCCTCCGCAAAATCGGCAAAAAAGAAATCACGGACGAACTCAACTGCGGCGCCTGCGGCTACAACTCATGCCGCGAAAAAGCCATCGCCGTCTACCACGGCATTGCCGAAAACGACATGTGCCTCCCCTTCATGATCGACCGCCTCACCGCCGAATACAACCGCAAAAAAGACTTCCTCCTCATGGCCTCCCACCAAATGCGTTCCCCTCTCGTCGCCATACAGTCTGTCCTCAAAGTCCTCGAAACAGGCACTATCCCCCAGGATGCCATCCACTCGCTCGTCTCCCAGGCATACACACGATCCGAAGACATGCTCACTCTCGTCAACGACATCCTCGACCTATCCCGCTCCGACATCGAACACAAGGAAACCCCCGAATCCGTCGACCCAATCCGGGAAATGGACGCTGTCGTCTCTCTCCTGCGCAGCACTGCCGCCGAACGCAACATCACTATCGAATACGACCACCCCACCTCCATGCACCCCGTCAACATCGTCCGCAAATCACTCAATCACATCTTCACCAACCTCGTCGACAACGCCGTCAAATACTCACGCGACAACACCACCATCTACGTCGAACTCGCCCTCGAAAACGACATGATGCGCCTCGACGTCATCGACTCAGGCATCGGCATCCCCGAAAAAGAACAGGTCAACCTCTTCAAACAGTTCTTCCGCGCCAACAACGCTAAAAAAGTCCGCACACACGGCACCGGACTCGGACTCTCCATCGTCAAAACCATCGTCAATAATCACGGCGGCACTATAAATTTCGACTCAAAGGAAAACAAGGGCACCCACTTCATCATCCGAATGCCCTTCGAACCCGCAACAATCGAAGACGAACAGACTGACCCGCCCGAACCTCCTTCACCGAAATAGCTGCCCTCCACCGCTTGACCCGGAGGCATTTAGTAACAATAATAAAGCATGTGACTGTTTTCACTTGTGAAGCTTGTGAAAACTTCCGGCAGGCAATCCCAACCCTCCCACCCCTGCCACGGAGCGCCGACCAATGACCGACACCGCCAACACCACACCACACGGAGCCATCAGCGCCCAGGAGTTCGACCGCACGAAAAAACTCTTCATGCGCATGATGAACCACAACCTCCGCTCACCCCTCGCCTCCGTACTCAGCTGCCTCCGCGTACTCGAAACCGGCGTCGTCACCGACCCCGAAGACATCAAAAAACTCGTCTCCGGCGCCACCATCCGCACCGACGACATGATGCACATACTCGACGACATGATGGCTCTCTACCAGACCGCCAACACCGACGAAGCCTGGCAGCAGGACCCCAGCGATCTCAACGCCATTGCCGCCGCCGTAGCCGCCGAACTCAAACCCAAATCTCCCAACCCCACCGTCACCATCGACATCATCGCCTCACCCACCCCTGCCCTCACCCGCGCCAACCGCGCATGGCTCACCATCCTCACACGCAACCTCATCGAAAACGCCATCCGTTACGCCGACCCCGCCACCACTGTCACTGTCACCATTTCCGCCAACTCTGACTCACTATCTCTCTCAGTCCACGACATCGGACTGCCCATCGCCGACGAAGACATGCCCAACATATTCATAGAATTCTGGCGCGCCGGCTCCGCAAAATTGCGCGTCGACAGAGGCACCGGCCTCGGACTTTCCATCGTACGCACCATCATCAACAGCCTGCAAGGATCCATCACGGCTAAAAGCGACCCCGTTAACGGCACATCCTTTTTAGCCACGATTCCCTCAAACATAACCTGAAAGGATGAACGACAATGGCCGACAAGAAAAAAATCCTTATCGTTGACGACGACCAGTCGATTATCGACTCCGTTGCACTCCTGCTCAAGAATGACTACGAGATCGCCACCGCTAATAATGGTAAAGCAGGTCTCGAACTCCTCCACACCTCACGCCCCGATCTCATCATCCTCGACCTTCTCATGCCAGAAAAAGACGGCTTCGACGTCTGCCGCAAAATCAAGGAAGACCCAGCCTACAAAGACATCCCCGTCATCACCCTCTCCTCATTCACCGAACTCTACGACATGCGCTTCGGCAGCGAAGACACCAAACACCTCCTCCCCACCGATACCTACCTCACAAAACCCCTCGACCCCGCCACCCTCCTCAAGGAAGTCCAGGACCTCATCGGCGACTGACCCTCACCCTTCGCAGCCACACGACAGGCCACATCGACGCGGGAGACCCTCACACGCGAGTCTCCCGCTTTTCCTTTTGTTTAGTGCTTGTTCAGATTGAGGTAACACATGCTACAAATTTCGATTGAAAGTGTTTATTTCGTTGTTGCTTTTTTTGTTCCTGGTGCGGTTTTCTTTTGGACGGTTGCGGTTTTTGTTCCAGAGAAAACAGCTGATCCGGATCATAGAATCATTTTTCGTCATATTACCATTAGTTGTGTTAACTATGCGATATGGTCATGGGTTCTTTTCCCTTTCTACAAAACCGGCTTTCTTCCAGAATGGATTGATGTTAGCTATCTTTGGCCAGTTATTTTACTTATAAGCCCATTTGTATTAGGCCTTTTATGTGGAATCCTGGCTCACAACAAGATAGTTGCGAAGGTTCTTTTACAGCTTTCCGTAAAATCATTTGACAGAATACAAACTGCATGGGGTTATAGTTTTCATAAGATTTCGGACAAAAGCTCATATTTGATAATCACATTAAAAACAGATGAACAACTATTAGGTTATTTCTCTGATAAATCGTTTGCTCCAAATGATCAGAATGATAGAGATATTTACTTGGAAAAACTATATACTATTGATGAAAGTGGAGCTTGGATTGACGAAGAAAGAGGAATATACATTAGTAAAGATGAAATAAAATTGATCGAATTTCTTGAGACTTGACGTTTGTGAGGAGGATAATATGCAAAAAAAATATGTTATAATTGAAGGATACCAAGGAACATGGAAAGATACCAAAACACAAGTGCCTCCGACGGGAAAGTCTGTTATTGCTTTTAAGTCCGCATCAGCCCAAAATCAAGTGCCTGGAAAAAGACATGAAGCAATGTCTGTGCAAAAAAATACAGCCATCAAACAGGAAAAAACGAAGTCCTGATTCAACATGAAGAATAATAAACACGCCATCATACTGCTCAGCGGCGGGCTCGACTCCGCCACCACCCTCGCCATAGCCCGCAGCCAGGGATACGTCACCCACGCCATCAGCTTCGACTACGGCCAGCGTCACAGTGTCGAACTCGACTGCGCCCGCGCCGTCGCAGCTGCTCTCGGCACTGCCGAACACAAATTCGTCACCATCGACCTCCGCACCTTCGGCGCCTCCGCGCTTACCGACGACATCGACGTGCCGCTCGACCGCACGGAGTCCTGCATGGCCTCGGAAATCCCGGTCACATACGTCCCCGCTCGCAACACTATCTTCCTCTCCTACGCACTCGCCTTCGCCGAAGTCCGAAACGCCACCGATATCTTCATCGGCGTCAACTCGCTCGACTACAGCGGCTATCCCGACTGCCGCCCCGAATACATCGACGCCTTCCGCCTAATGGCCGCTCTCGCCACAAAAGCAGGTGTAGAAGGTTCGCCCGTCAACATCGCCACACCCCTGATCTCCATGAGCAAAGCAGAAATCATCCGCACCGGCACCGCTCTCGGCCTCGATTATTCGCTCACCACAAGCTGCTACAACCCCTCGGCAGACGGCTCGGCATGCGGTCGCTGCGACAGCTGCTTCCTGCGCCGCAAGGGATTCTTCGAAGCCGGCGTCACTGACCCGACCCGATATGCGGGATGATTTTGAATTGAATCGCTAAAATACTCGGAGAGACCTTTATTGAAAAAAAAGTCTCTCCGAACCTCTTCCAAAAAACTTTATTCGCTTAACGGTATTTTCAGAACGTTTGTTGGAAGCGGGCTGCCAAGCCGCTTCCAACCATAAAAGTTTTAGGGAAGGTGCGGAACCCCCTTTTTCAAAAGGGGTTTCCGTGTACATAATCTTTACTCATCCCCATCATCGATCACATCGGCCGGCGGGCGCGGCTCGCCCTTTTTGCGCCACACGATCCTGTAGCCGCACCCGTCGAGCAGCCGCCCGCCGCATAGCGTGAGATCGGGCGCAGGATATTCGCTGCACACTGACGGCCTGATACTGTGTCCGAGACAAAAACCTTCCGGACTGATAAAGCAGCATCTGAACAGCATGTATCCCCCCGGCCCCCGGCCAATGGGGACAAAGCGCGTATACGCAGGGTCCTTCGCCACCAGCCGGTCAAATTCCTTTCTGGTGCGTACCCATCGCGGACCGTCCGAAAGGCTGATCTCGCGGCAGCACCGCCCGCACATCACGCAGCAGCCCTCGACTACCGGCTCCCGGCGCGTCGCGAGCGCATATAGATGCACGAGCATCCCTGCCGTCGTGTATTTGAAAAAGTTGCCCATCGGATACCGGCTCCCAAAATCAGAGGCGGCGGCTGAATTGCCTGCCCCTGGCATTAGCCGTGCGTTGATGTTATTATAGCGGATTGAAGTTTATGGAAAGGACCGGACCGGAAAACTTCCCCGGCAGTTTTCTCCAGCCGCAATATGTGGGACAAGGGCATAGTCGAATCATCTTCCGAACGCGCGGCCGCCGGCATACTCAATGTCGTGTTCGTCGATCCGCAGATACCGCAGAATTCCGGCAGCACCGCGCGCCTCTGCGCCGCTACCGGCTCCACCCTGCACCTGTGCGGCAAACTCGGTTTTCGCACTGACGACCGCTATCTTAAGCGCGCGGGACTCGACTACTGGGAATATGTCGCCATAAAGCAACACGCCGGGTTTGACGATCTCGTGGCGGCCAATCCTGCCGCGCGATTCCTGTGTTTCTCGCGACACGCCACCCGCCTTTACAGCGACGCACGGTACCTCGCCGGTGATTTTCTGATCTTCGGCGCCGAGACTACAGGCCTCCCCGGCGAAATCCTCGACCGCTATGCGTCCGACTGCTACCGCATCCCGATGATCCCGGGCATACGCAGCCTCAACCTCGCCACATCCGCCGGCATCGTCGTTTTCGAAGCCCTGCGCCAGCTTGGCAATCCTCATGTGAATTTGTAATCTCAAAACCTGATATTGTGAACAAGCCCCCCGTCACATCACGTCGCGGAGAAATCTCACGTGCCATGCGAGCGGGTTGATGTATTTGCGGTTGCCAGCGATGGCGGATTCGAGCAGGTCGAGCGCGACGCCGACTCGATAGTCGAACATCGCCTTGCCTGCTTCGGGCGTAGCCTGTGAGGGGGCGCCCTGATAGGGATCCATTTCCGGGTCGAACGTCCATGCGAGTCCTGCGGACAGAAATTTGAAATCGGTGGCGGCTTCCTTCGCGCCGGCGGTTTCGAGGAGCGCGCCGATGGCATCGAGGATTTGCGAGGGCAGTTTTTTTGGTGAAACTTTCGCGGGCGGCATGTCTTTCCAGCAGTCGCGTACTTTGCCGGGATGGAGATAGCGCATGATGGATGTTTCGTTGCGGCCCGCGTGTGAGTCGGTGCAATCGCCGCATGAGCCTTCGGCGAGGCCGGTGGCTGCGAGAAATTCGGGATCGAGGGCGACCATGGCGCGAAATTCCAGATTGAAGGGCGCCATGACGTGGAACCCTTTTTTGGCGAGACGGCGCGAGGATAGTTCTATGCCGACCTGATGGGCGGGGCCGCCGTGATTGTCGGTGAGCAGCCAGTATTTAAATCCAAGTTTGCGGAGGGATTCGCCGGTGTCGTATACGCTGTCCATGATGACTTTGTATCTGATGGCTATCGAGCCGGCGACGGGGATCGCGTTGGCGCCGAATGGGATGGTGGGAAGGATGACGGCGGTATGGCCGGGGTGCTTTTCTCCGAAGAGTTCGATGACTTTGTCGCGGATGGATTCGGCTATGAAGATGTCGGTGCCGAAGGGCAGGTGGTCGGCGTGCGTTTCGAGCGGAGAGAGCGCCGAGAAAAAGATTGCCGTGTCGCGGTCGAGCGCCGCAAGTTCCTTGTAGGTGATGTCGACGTAATTGAGTTTCTGCATGTCCCGTTACCCCCTGCGAATCTGTGTGCCGCCACGCTGGACGTCTGTTTTGTTGGAATTATACATCAGTGGCGCTGATGCCGGTTAGAGATAATTCAAATTGCCATTCAGTAAATGATCGGATTATTCGCCCGCCTGATATATAATAATAAAAAAGATGTTTAGAAGCATCATCGGTGGAGGAAGTCATGAAAAGATTCTTCAGTGTATTATGCGCGATGGTCATGGTAACTATGGCGACTGTCGGCATGGCGGCAAAATCAAAGGGTAAATCGGAGGTTGTGTTGGCTAACGTAGATGTCGCCCAGGCAAAGAAACTTATTGCGAAGGGTGTGATTGTCATAGATGTACGCGAACCTTCCGAACTTGCCGAGAGCTATCCCGGCAAGATCGACAGCGCAGTCAACATCCCGCTCGGCTCGATCGCCAAGGCAGCGAAAAAACTCGACCCCAAGGCCCCCTACCTCATCGTGTGCCGCTCGGGCAACCGGAGCGCCAAGGCTGCGGCTTTCCTCAACAAGGCTGGATTCAGGAAAATTTACAACCTCGACGGTGGCATGATCGCCTGGGCCAAAGCCCACAAGTAACCCCCCGCCCGGCGCACGACCGTCTTCTCATGCCGAAGACATATCAAATCATGGAGACTCCGTGGATGAAGCAGACATGCCACATCGTTTTCAAGACTCACCTCGACATCGGATTCACCAATTTCGCATCCGTCATCGAAAAGAACTATCTCGATTCATTCATCCCGGACGCAATCGCGCTCGCCGAAGAAACCGCCGGAGACAAAGACTGCGGCTTTGTGTGGACAGTCGGCTCATGGATACTCTGCCGCGCGCTCGACACCTACAGGGGCAAACAGCTCAAACGCCTCGAATCAGCCGTCGCTGACGGCTTCATTCGATGGCATGCCCTGCCCTTCACTACTCACTCCGAACTCCTCACGCCCTCTCTTCTCGAATTCGCCCTGACATATTCGCAACGCCTCGACGCCACTTTCGCCACACGCACCCGCTGCGCCCGCATGACCGACGTCCCCGGACACACCCGCGGCATCATCCCCATCCTCGCCGCCGCAGGCATCGATTTCCTCCACCTCGGCTGCAACCCCGCATCCACACCACCCGCCGTGCCCGAACTCTTCAGATGGGCCGATCCCCAATCCAGCGCGGCCATCACCGTCATGTATCAGGACGGCGGCTATGGCCGGGTCTTCGACCACAAGGACTCAGGCGCAAAACTCTACGTCTGCTTCACCGGCGACAACCTCGGCCCGCCCGCCATCTCCGACGTCCGCGAAGCATTCGCCTACACGCACGGCCTGTTCCCACGCGCCGATATCAGGGCATCATCTTTCGACAGCTTCGCCGACGACCTCTTCGCCGATCTGCCCGATATGCCGGTCATCACGGCCGAACTCGGCGACACATGGATCCACGGCGCAGGCACAGCTCCCGGCAAAGTCCGCAACCTGCGCGAACTCCAGCGCCTGCGCGATGAATGGATCGCCCGCGGCATCGCCGAAAAGCATCTGAAAAAATTCCATTCCTTCAGCGAAAACCTCCTCCTCGTCTGCGAGCACACATGGGGACTCGATGTCAAAACACATCTCGCCGACAGCAAAAACTTCTCCCCTGCGGCTCTCAGACGCTCACGTGCGAAAAACAACTTTGCCAACATGGAGCAATCCTGGGCCGAACAGGAAGCTTACATCACCACTGCCGTCGACTCGCTCAAAGGCACTCCCGTCCACCGCGAAGCCGCCGCGCGCCTCGCGACCATCGCTCCCTCCGCTCCCGACTGGCATCGCTACGGCATCATCAAAGACCGGATATTCGTCGAAACCGACTTCATCAAAGCCGCATTCGACTCCGCGACCGGCGCGATCATCTCACTGACCGCCAACGGCGACCCGCGCGACCTCCTCGCTCCTGACGGACGCTTCGGCTCTGTCCAGTACCAGCAGTTCGGCTCGACCGAAATCAACAGATTCCTCAAACAGTACTCTTTCCTCAAAAACGAATGGCCCGACTGGTACGAAGGCGACTTCGGCAAACCCGGCATCGGCGCCGCTCTCGAAAACGGTTCGACCACCTTCGCATCGGCTGTCAAGGCCGGATTCGGCTGCGCCGAAGACGGCGCCGCGGAAATCCTCTTCGAACTCTCCATCAAGCCCCCGGCGCCAACTCTTTCCGGCGCTCCGCGCAGACTCTTCATCCGCTGGCAATTCGCATCCGACGCACCCGTCATCACGGCCGAACTCATCTGGAAGGACAAACCCGCCACCCGCGTACCCGAAGCCTTGTGGATCGACTTCGTGCCTCATGCCGTCCGTGGCGCCAGGTGGCACATCGAAAAGCTCGGACGCCGCATCGACCCGCGCGACGTCATCTCAAAAGGCAACCGCCGCCTGCACGCCACCGGCAAATATGTCGAATACCACACACCCGCCCACCTCATGCACATCACCCCGCTCGACTCGCCACTCACCGCTCCAGGCGGCCCTTCACTCTACAACTTCGACAACAAACTCCCCGCCATGTCCTCCGGCATATCATTCAACCTCTTCAACACCATGTGGGGCACCAATTTCCCCCAATGGATTTCCGAAGACGGCCTCGCGCGATTTGTCATCCAGATCGCACAGGCACGATGATTTCCGCCGGACTGGAAAGGATGATTTTCTGATGAAAAAACAGCTCGTATTCCTCGACATCGACGGCGTATCGCCAGACGTGATCTACTCGGCGCTCGACGACCAGGCCACCGCTCTGTCACGCATCGGCAACAAAGGCATCCGCGTCGACCGCGGCGTCACGGTCTTCCCCGCTGTCACCCTATGCTGCCAGGCCTCGATGTACACCGGCGTATTCCCGGGCACTCACGGCATTGTCGGCAACCGCTGGTTCGACCGCAAATTCGACCCGCCAGTTTTCCGCACCTACGTCGAAGCTAAATACGCCGCCGGCTCCTACGGATTCGGTCTATTCGGACTCCCCACCATCATCCTGCCCGAGCGTCCCGAACTCAACTTCGCCAACAACGACATGCGCGACGACGTCCGCACCGTCTATCAGATGGCAAAGGACGCCGGCCTCGAATCCTGGCAGGTCTTCAACCAGTACAGCCGCGGCGTCGATCGCTGGATAAAACCCTCACGCCCCGAAATGATCCTATTCGCACTCTGCCACGAAGGATATGCCAACAACAAACACTGGGACCGCGCCAACATCTCCCACGCCATCAAGGTTATGAAAAAAGAAGGCCGCGTCCCGGACATATTCGTCCTCTACGAGTCTGGCCTCGACAACCAGAGCCACGACTTCGGCCCCGCCATCCAGCACGACTACTTCCGCACCATCGTCGATCCCCAGATCGCACGCTTCTTTGACGAACTCGCCAAATTACGCCCACTCGACGAATACCACTTCGTCATCACATCCGACCACCGCCAGGCAGCCATCACAAAAGACATGGATCACGTCGTCACCATCGAAAAACTCGTCGACATCTTCAAAACCGTGCCCGGCGGCGGATTCAGCCTCTTCGACCTCAAGGGCGAACTCGTCCACGACGACAACAACGCCGTCCTCTGCTACGAAGCCGGCACAGCCCAGATACATCTAAAAAACCGCGCCAAAAATTCATGGCACACTCCGCCAGACTTCGACTCCGACATCATCCCGGTCGCACAGACTTTCCAGAAACTCAAAAACACCACAGCCCCCTACTACGACATCATCCTCGTCCGCCGCCAGCCGGGCGCCGACTACGAAGTCTTCGACAACGACTCGCTCATCCCGCTCGAAACCTTCTTCGCCGACAAGGACGACCGCTACCCCGATGCCGTCCGCCGCATCAGAGGCATCAACTGCTCACGCTCCGGCGACGTCACCGTCATGATCGACTTCTCCAGCGGCTACTATTTCCACAAGAAGCCCAAAGCCGGCGAACACGGCAGCCTCGCCGCCCTCGACTCACTCATCCCCATCATCGTCTCAGGCCCCGGCGTCCCCAACCTCCGCATCCCCACAGCTTCTCTCGTCGATGTCGTACCCACCGTCGGCCGCATCCTCGACTTCGACACCACGGGCGCACAGGGAAAATCCCTTTTCTGAGAGGCACGCACACTCATGAAAACACACAAACACGCCGCCGCCATCATCATCGCAGCAATCCTCATCGGCGCCGCCGCCATAATACAATGCAAAACACTCACCAATTTCGAAGACAGTGACTCCGGCCCTGCCGCCATCCCCAAAAACATCATCCGACGCATCAACTCCGCATTCGACACCCAATATCCTCCCTCCCTCATCAGCTTCACCATCACCCGCAAACAGTCATCCGCACCCCCACCCAAACAGCCGCCCCGGCAAAAGCCCAGCGGCATGTTCGACTCTCAAAAACAACCGGCTCCAAAGCCAAAACCCACTCCTCCCGCACCCATCATCGCACTCGTCGAAACCTCCGGCGGCGGCGGCAAATCAGGCTACGCTCCCATCACAAGCGTCAACTACTTCCACTCCGCCAACAGCGGCTCCTCGTGGGACACCTCATCACTCACCACCACCACCCTCCCCGACGACCCCTACGAAACCAACCGCAACAGAAACGGCGCCGACTACTCAGACTCTCAGCGCACGCAATACACGCGCGCCAAACGCGTCTTCGTCTGGCAAAAAAACGTCACCGGCTCTGCCGCATCTTCTTCATCGCTCAAATCCGTCCGCATCACCGACGCTGACAACCGCGTCACCGTCAAAGTCCCATGCAACAAAAAAGGCCCGGCATGGCCCTCCCCCGACCCGGGCCGCTGCACCTCGAAATCCGGCTCCGCCCTCGACAAATGCGCTTTTCTCGGGGCACCATCTCAATGCGTATTCCCGCTCGCTCCCGACGAAGCGCCCGTCGACGACTACCCCCAACAGGCCGGCGACAGCTTCGACATCATCTCCGCTTCCCTCTCGAAAGACTCTTCCTTCGTCTACCTCGCTCTCAAGACACAGGGCAAAATATCCTCCGGCACCACCTCGCCCATGAACCTCAGCGAATACGGATTCGTCATAATCAACACCCGCGAAATCAAGCCCAGCATCGACGGACTCCCACACGGCGCGATCCTCCTCCGCTTCGCTCCCATCGGCAAATCACGCCCCGACATCATCGCACCCTGCACCCTCATCAAATCCACCCCGAAAGGCTATGTCGAGGACTCCGCCTCCGTCACTTGCAGAGCCGACTCCAATACCATTTACGCAAAAATCAAAATCTCCGCTCTCGCGAAAAACAAACTCTCGGACCTCATCATCTTGGCCCAGACCGGCATCATTTCCGGACCCACTCGCAAAGAACTCAACTTCGTCGAACTCACTCCACCGACACGATTTATCTTCTGATACCGAGTTGCAAACCGAAAAGTGTAACCCAAAACGGCCACATCGGAATTCTTATTTCGAGAAACGACAGAAAAATGAGCTTTTTGTCGTTGGGCGAGGTCTCCGCGCCCTTCCGCCGCACTATATACGAAAAATCACTTGAATTTCCCCCATGTATGGTTATGGTCTGTCGAGATAATCTGGCGTAGCATCGGAAAACAATAAAGACTTTCTGACACGGATTGACACGGGTAATACAAACATGTTTTCAAAAGAGCATGGTTTATCCCCGGGAGGCTTCAATATTACCTACCGCTGAGGATAGCACAATATAACAGTCACTTGGAGAAAAGCATATAAAGCTTTTTGGAAGAGGTGCGGAGAAACCTTTTTCTCGAAAAAGGTTTCTCCGGTAGGCAAATTACAATAATCTGTCGTATATTCGACGGATTTCCCCGATGGAATTCGAGCGCGGCAAGCCCTTCGCAGAATATTCACCGCGAGTTTGTGGCGCTGCAATGAACGCGCGGGATCATTTTGCGACGAGGGTGATGCGGCCTGGAGCAGAGGCGGCCTTTGCGGGATTGTAGCGAAGGTTTGAGAGCAGGATATCGCCAATGGGGACAGGGGCGGATTTTTCGATCTGTTCGCCCTTGCGAAGCGATGAGAGGCCGCCGCCGCCATTGTTGAGGAATTCGGTCATGGCGACAGTATACCTGTAGGATGTGGAGAGCGGATCGCCGTTGATGGCGATGGACGTGATGCGTTTCCCGGCTGGTTGTGAGAGATCGACGGTCATGGAGATGCCGGAGACTTGCAGGAAAGACGATGAGCGACGCG
>CAZQSL010000071.1:0-18021 GCA_964595945.1 uncultured bacterium | reverse complement strand
GCCATGTACTTCCTCCATGCTTCGCTTCTCTGAGTATTAGGGGTAATCAGGTTTTCTTATAAAACATTATTGAGTACTCCGAATGCGGCGGGAATGTCGTATTTGATGGTGGCATATTCAGAGTCGAGGAGGCTGTCGGGAACGTAGTTGTCGAATTTCTGGAGTTTTTTGTTGAGGCATGATGCTGCGATTTGCTGCGGCTTTTGTGGCGGAGCGGTTACGATTTGCCTGATTTGTTCGAACACCTGAGCCGGTTTGAGGTCATTTATTTCAAGGGCGATGCCGAGGTTGTCAACTTTGATGCCGCGCATTGTGAAGAGCGCTTCGATGGTGTTGAGGATTCTGTCTCCGCGCCAAACGAAAAGCAGTGTGTTATTGTCATGTTGAAAAATGGTGCGGTTTTCGAGACCGTATTTCAGAAATGATTCGGTTGCCTGATTGAATTGTTCTAACGCTGTCGCATCAAGGAACGCCGGTGGAGAGAGGCTCAGAAGCAGCTTCTTCATTTCGATTCTTATCCGGTCGTCAATCATGCCTGTATCACCACCGAAGGGCGGTGGAGTGCCTCCGTGAGATGGCAAAAGTTCGATAATTTTGCGTTCTGTGTTGACTGATTTTATCAGCCAGCGACGTCCGGCAAATATCATGATGTTGCCTTCGCGGAGCGGGCGGAATATGGGAAGAGTGCCGAGCGTCTTATCACCGTGCATAAGTCTGTATTCTTCTGGCGTCGTGAATACGGCGTAGAATTTGTAGTTGTTCACGATCCATTCGCCGATGCGGTCATGAATCAGGATTCCGTCCGGCGTCTGGGCGATGAGTTCGCTTGTTGCCATTTGTCGCAGGATGGATGCAAACGACGCGGAGTCGATTTTCCTGAAGGGACCTGTTTTGCATAGCGTGTCGTATGCCTTCGTGGCAGTTATGCCGCCGCGTTCAGCTATGATCGATAGCACTTGATGTATCAGTGTCGAATAGTGATTGCATTCGATGTTGGGTGGCTCATACCACTTTTCAAGGAGTAGTTTTACCATCGCGATGGATTGAAGCAGGTGCGGTCTCAGGGAATCAACCGGGTGGGTGCTGGAATGAAGCTCCTGCTCGATATTGTACATCCTGAGAATCGCGGGATTGCCGCGACGGCCTGATCTGCCGAGTCGCTGTCGAAGGCTTGCAACTGAGGCCGGCGGGCCGATTTGCGCGATTAATTCGACGGCTCCGATGTCTATGCCCATTTCAAGAGTGGATGTGCAGATGATTGATACCGGCTTTGAAACATCCTTGATCGCACTTTCAGCATCTTCGCGGATTTCCTTTGAAAGGCTGCCGTGGTGCGGATAGAATTCGTTAGGTGCCCGGTTATCAGCGCAGATGGTTCTGAGTTCGGCGGAGATCACCTCGACTGTTGCGCGACTGTTGCAGAACACGAGATTGTCAGTGCCTCTCAGCGTTTTGAAAAGTGAACGGCCGATGTCATGAAAATAACTTCCGTCATCATCCGATGGTTGTGTACTATCTGTTTTGTAATAACCTTTTATGATAAGTTTGATTTCCTGACTGCCTTCTTTGGAAACGATCTTCAGCACATCAGCAGCATGGCCGGGGCGGAAGAATTCGCCAGCGACTTCAAGATCGCCTATCGTAGCGCTAAGTCCGATACGTGGAACGCGCCGCCTGATTGCCGTTTCGAGCCTGTTCAGCAATGACAGAAGCTGTATGCCTCGATCAGTTCCGATGAAGGAGTGAAGCTCATCGACAACCACGTAAGCGAGCTTTGAAAACACTGAATGGATCGTATGCCCATGATTGACGAACAGCGCTTCGAGTGATTCAGGAGTTATGAGTATCACGCCTGCCGGATCGTTCAGGAACTTTTTCTTAATAGTAGCTGAGGTGTCGCCGTGCCACGGATGCACCCTGATATCAATATCAGCACACAATGACTCCATGCGTCGGAACTGATCGTTAATGAGAGCTTTGAGAGGACTGACGTAGAGGATGACCGCACCACGCATGTCATCATCAAGCAAACGCGATAGCATGGGCAGGAAAGCTGCTTCGGTTTTGCCGGATGCGGTCGAGGCGGTGATGATGATGTCCTGATTGCCTGAAAGGATGGGCGCCACAGCTTTTTCCTGAGCGTCGCGGAGCTCATGCCAGTTCTGCTCCCATATCCATCGCTGGATTTTGCCGTTCAGCTTGTGAAATGCCGTTGACTGATTTTCGGACATATCGCCTCTCACAACCGGAACGATGCGAGATCATCATCGCTGTCATTTTGTTGGCGCGACGCATCGGGCGATGACTCGTCACTTTCGGTATCATCATCGAAAAATGAGGTGTCGTCGCTTGTGTCACTTTCAACATTAAGATCGCCGAGAAGCTGTTTCCAGTCAGATTGCGGATTCTGTTCGAGCACGGAAAGAAGGTTCACAAATGAGGTGATCGTCGTGCGCGGAGTCCTGAAATACGCTTCGCCAATGCGCTGTGAACAGTGTTCCATAAAAGCTGTCAGAGCCGCATCCGGCACAAGATAATTTTCAGAAACTCCGCCAGCGAACACATGTCTGATTTTGCCGATCAGGATGTAGAAATCCTCCTGCGAGAGATTCGCGAGGCGAATTACCGGCCCGGAATAATCGACGAGACCATTCACTGCGAACGTGTTTTCAGCAAGTCTGGACTGTAGCGCATGATAGCTGTAAAGGCCGCGGCGAGTGTCCATAAGAAACTCCGGCGTCCCTCCCATCAGGAATCCAAGACCAATCGCAGAACCTTGCAGACTGTCATTTATTATGCGGAGAATCTGTTCGTAGTTTGAATTACGCGCCTTCGTGTTTGACATTTTGTAAAGATTGACGAGCTCGTCGAGACAGACCATGAGCCCATTGAAGCCGGCGAGTTTGACAAATCGCGCCATGAGCTTCAGATGATCGTAGAAGGATGAATCGTCGATGATCGTCCTCACGCCGAGCGCGGCGCGCGCATCCGTTTTAGTTGTGAATTCGCCACGAAGCCAGCGGATAGCGTCGCCTTTCAGTTGCTCGTTGCCCATGTCGTGACCTTTCCAGTAAGCGGAAATCACACTCGCAAAATCGTAGCCACCGACAAAGTCTGACAGTGATTCGAGCTTCACAAATATTACTTCCTGTGGTGACATTGACGACGCATCAGCTTTTTTTATTGCTTCAGTGATGAATCTTTCGACTATGTTCTGCATCGCGCCACCGTCGGGCTTTGAGCGTGTCGAGATGTTTCGCATTAGTTCCGCATAGAGCGATCTTGCATGCCCGCTGGTCGAATGAATCCTGCGATCCGGTGTGAGGTCGGCATTTGTGCAGACCAGTTTTTTCTCTAACGCAATGTTGCGGATAAGATTCAGGAAAAACGTTTTCCCGGCTCCATATTCGCCGATTATGAAACGTATCGCCGAGCCACCGTCAGCAATTCTGTCTATGTCCTTCATTAGGGCTTCAACTTCGAGCGATCTGCCAACCTGAATGAGATGCTGACCAGCTCGCGGCACCACTCCCGCGCGGAGCGACTGAAGAATGGCATCACGGTCTTTGGGGCGTATTGTCTGGCTCATTTCAAAATCTCCTTTGCCACAGCCGGGTTGATCTCGACTGGGTCATCACCTTCAATAAGTGCGTCTCCGTACTCATCGAACGACGCTTCATTAATTACATCAATAGCACCGTCTATCAGAAAACGTTTTTCACTCGCTATCGTTTCGAGTTCGCTACGCGTCCATGATTCCTTCTGGATGAGATGCCGCACCAGACCTGAATGCAGTGCATCAAGATTCATTATGCTGACAACAGCTTCGGCATTGTCCGAATGCGAAACCACCCTAATTTCAGTCTCTTCATTCGCAAAAACACTGTCCAGCAATTCCTTCAGTTTCTGCGATTCGGCTTCCTTGCGCCTTATCTCAGCCATGTCCAGCCTGAGTGAAGTGCCCGATTTCTTAATCGTATCGGCAGGCGGAGAAGGAATAGTGAAAGCAACACTTGCGGACTCTGCATGCTGCACAGTAACAGGAGTCGTTGTCGCCTGATGGATATTTGAAAAAAGCTGCCGTGTTTCGAAACCGAGCAGGTCGTATGTTTTCCTCAGGATTCTGATTTCATCGGGAGAAACATTACCGTCCGCATTTGCTACTCTCACTATATGTTCCGCTATCAGATTCTTTGTCTCGGTCGGAAGATCCGTGATTCTTCTCTTCAGGCTTGTCAGGCTTGTACCGCTTGTCTTCAGCCATTCAAAATTAGCTCGCAACCTCATCCTTTCATCTTCAGTAATGTCAGAAAACGATTCTATAATGTGATTGATAGTCTGTTCTTCATCCGGTGTAATCGCATTGTCGGCATTAGCGACAGCCACACAGAGATACACGATTATGGATGCAGACGTATAAGAATCTGACGGCGTTTTAGTGATGTTTCCTGATTTGAAAAGAGCAACCTTGCCATTAGCCGGAATCGCTCCGCCAAATCTCACATCAGGTTCAATTCCAATCCCGATATTTTCAAGCAGCACACCAAGCGCGTGAAATTCCTTCTTTGTTATAGATAGCGAATATTTGAAAGGTGCATCATCAATAACGCCATTCAGATCAAACACGGAACATCCTCTGTCACCGACCATACTGTTGATTTGCCTGCGATATGATGCGATCTCTTCATTGTCAGAATCCGAAAACAATTCTCTCGGTAAAAGCGAAACAGCCTCGATACTGCCTACCTTATCCGGGTTCCTTCCAAGAAACCGGCTGTACGCGTCGAGTTCATCACTACAACTATTTGCAATCATTCGTAACGTGTTGATTGGCTCAGCGTATGAAAAAACATCAGGCAAACCTTTGATGGCAATGGTAAGACCGGTAAAACTTGAACTGGCCGCATGATACTTGATCTCCAACATTCTGCTTCGAATTTTCAGGACAATGCCATCCCCATATTTCTTTCTATATCGCAGCTTGAAGAGTGCTTCGAACTCACTTTTGCATCTTTGTGCGGGGGTTTTCAAATATGTTAATGGATCACTGACTGCCCAGACGAAAGCCCACTCTGGGGAAAGAGGTATCTCATCAAGGGCAATTTGACCAAGCCCAATTTTAATGTTTATGGGAAGTTCATAACCTCGTGGCCTAATTGCAGGCAAGCTTCTATATACTTTGTCATCAGCGTATTTTATGGAAAGAATGTCCACGAAGTCACTCGCATAATTTCTGAATGAAGAACTTTTGTCACCATAAATTGAAATCAAACGTTTCACTTCTGTGAGGATCACGTCAACTTCACAACGCGCTTCTTCTGATGTCTGAGCATCAAAAATGACTCTTCTTTCCAAGCCATAAAAGAACATAAACACATAGCCGATATTGGCATCAGGGTCTCTTCGCCCACCCGACAGCCATTCCAGATATGCTGCTCGGGATTCGGGCGTAATAGCGCTATACGAAGGCCAATAGGACATCTTTTTGCCTTCTATGTCTGGATTGTCGTGATTGATTGGAAGGGACGGATCAATCAATGCTGGTTCAATATCGTTATAACCATTAACTGACTTTAAATCATTCCCAACATAAAACATACCTTCTGTAATTGTGTATCCTGCCACGCTTATGCTTGTTGTTTGCGGTATCCAGCAATCGGGATTTACAGAAGATGTACTACCTTGTGCGTTGGTGGGCTTATCAGAATCCACAGTATCTCCACTTGTAAAGGCGTTTGCCGGATGACTACTTATTGAAGAATTTGTCATATTAACACTTGGCTTACACCATGCAGACGACTTGCATGCAACGTATATGGCAATTGCAACAACTCCGATAATTATTAGAAAAATCACCATAAAAAGATACCCTTGATTTCAGAATGTCACCATTATATTCCCTACAATCCGCAAACACAAAAGAAACAATTTGTCAGAAGGCAATTTATGCTATCTTGCGATCAAGCATATCGCAAGTGGAGATCATGAACGTGGGGATTTGAGAGATGTGATTTTGCTCGGAAACGAGATCGGATTGTGTGCGAATTTCTGCTTATTGTGCGGGGTGTCGAAAACCAGTTTTCTGGTTGCATTAATAGGTCGCGCGCGTCCGCGCATAGGTTTTTCCAGAGAATCTGTTGCGAGTGTTGCTTATTGGCATTACCGGACAAGGTGCTATATGTCATCTTCACGAGGTGCATCTGGGGTTTGGGGTTAATTGGTGAGGCTTGGTGGTTGTGAGCTGTGTGTTCGTGTTGGTTGCGCTTTACGTGGGGCTGACAGGAGTGGGCAGCAGGTTGGAGTTTTTGTGCCGTAGGGTGGTTGGATTTGTTTTGAGCCCACCGGGGGTGTCTATTCGACAGGCGGGTGTTATGTTAAGCGAATTTTGCATTCGTTGCATGGCATTCTGAATGAGGCGGAGAATCATGCTTCACGCTTTTTCCAGGGTGCTTCATTTTGTTCAGTGTGGCAATAATGGTATTTTCTTGCGTTAGCTCGATACAGAAAATGTGGTTTTCGCCGCAGGACGGGAAAGAAGTACTGTTTTTCACCGTTCCTGATGTCAGAGTAATTCAGTCATTGCGATTGCACGTTTTCCGTGTACTCGAACCATTAACCCTTTTGACTGGGGCGGTAACGCGTACGCATCACGCACACGCGTGTTAAATACAGGTAGCCGGTTTCATGATTCCGCTGCCTGCGTTTTTTGGCTGGTTTCGATGGTGCGCGGTTGCGCCATGAGTTAATCAGTAAAGATATCGTTCTGTCATTCAATCCTGCGGGATGTGATCCGTACGAGAGAATGCCCCGTCCCCTAACCAGTTTGTGATCAAGGACTCAAACATAGCTCTGCCGTGATGTGGGGAGCTAAATCCATATTCAGGGAGTGTTTCACCATGCTTGCGAAACTCAAGTGTTATGACTGCAAGAACCTCGTTGCTGGGCTGAAGGACGAGGGAACAGCCGGAGGCGGCTGTGAGAATGTGATCCGGTGCGCCGCGCGGCCGGAGATCGAGGAAGCAGTGCGGAAGGAACTGAAATACTATGGCAACAGTGGCTCGCCGTTTTCGAGCTGGCTGTGCGGGCAGGCGGCGATCGATGAGAACTCGATTGGCGGTGAGGGTGCGGAGAGCAGATTCGATGATCCGAACTGCGATGAGGAAACGGATTTCGATGCTGTTGATCTTGCCATCATGCGGATGCGCGATCCGGCGTGGGAGGCGTGGGATGAGTATCTGGCGACTCTGCCGCGCATGCTGATCGTCAATGACACCGGGCTGTTGCGTGACAGAGAAGGCAATGAGATCAGGCGCCGCGATGGCAGTAGTTTCGGGAAGGGACTCGTGACTGCTTATGTGCGCGGCGACTATGAGAATGAGTGGCTGCTGCGGCGTGAAGAGCAGATCGCGGAGGATGTGCTGTGGCGCGCGCAGAAAGGCGGCTGCAAGGAGTTCGTTCGCAAGGACTTTGAAGTGGATGAGGTCGTGCAGACTCATTATGACTGCCCGGACTTGTATGCCGGTATGTTTGAACGCGAGGAGCTTGTGGATGAGGTCGTGCTTGACCAGCTATTCGAAATAATCGCCGAATCGGAATTCACGCTTCTTGAGTTCACGAGCATGACGTCCTGTTCCCCCGCAGCGTGCGGCGCTGCATGCTGAATGAAACCTCCAGTCGAACAGTCCGCCGCTTCTTTATTCATAGGCGATAACGCCAAGCGGCGGACTTGAGATATTCAATCGGAGGTGCAGAGATGCGCATCAACACAGTGTTCAGCAAAAAAGTCACAACTGGTGAGTACGAGAACGAAACCTTCACCGTGACGATGGAGGCCGAATCGGAATTCAACCACATCGAGCAGATCGCAGACTACCTGTTCCATCAGGCGCGTGAGGCGGTGATGCGTCAGGTCGAGGGAGTGGCAGCGGGAGGCGCGACCCTGCCCGAGACTTCGATTCCCGGTGGTCGAAGCGAAAACAAATCTGCGCAACAGCAGCAGGCACAGCCGGGCAGCGGGCAGTTCAAGGCGACTGAAAAACAGATCAACATGCTGCGAAAGCTGTTCGACGAAAGCTTCTCGTCACGCGAGGACGCGCGTGCATGGCTGAAGGAAAACACGGGGCTCGACAGCACTGCGTTCCTCACGCGCAAGCAGGCATCAGCGATGATCGAGAAGCTCGTGGACAAGACGCGGTCGGCGATCTGAAAGCATGAACTTCACACAACGGGGCGGGTCGCGCTGGCCCGCTCTTCACATCCCACACCGGAGGCTATCCACATGACAAACACAATCGAACAACTCGAAGATGCAATCATCGAAGAGAACAATCGCAAGGCTGACGAAGTCCGCACGGCAGCGGCTATCGTGTACGGACCGGAAGGATTTTTGTTCGATGGCTATCCCATCAGGGCAACCGAAACCGCAACGAAACAGCTTCTTACCCGGGTCGGCATTCCCTACGACTTTTTTCAGAACCGCATGAATGAAAACGAACGCATCGCCGTATTTAACAGGCTCAACACGGAGAGCGGAAACAGCAGAAAACTTCTCCGGTTCAGTGGCGACACACTCTACGGCGTCGTATCGGAGCGCTACCGCAAGATCGATAACATCACCATACTCGACGTGATCGAATCCGCATCCGATTCAGGGTTCGGACTCAAGCCCGTGAAGTGGACACTCGACCACGATCACACGCGCGTCGTGCTCGTGCCGGTAAGCGCAACCGTCGGTGAACTCACGCCGAGCATCACGATCACGAATTCAGAAAACGGACTCGGCTGCCTGTCGCTGTGGGCGGGCGTCTACCGATGGATTTGCACGAACGGCATGATGATCCCGATCGGCGACATCACACGGAACCGTTTCATGCATATCGGAAGCGCGGATGTAGAACTGCCTGACATGCGGCTTGTGTTCAACCGCTCGCGCGACTACACGGATCGCCTCTACTACGCCAAGACCGAGCCGCTTGATGACGAAAAACGCGAACGCATCTTCACACTCGTAGAAGGCCGCTTCGGGAAGAAAACATCCGAGCGGGTGCAGGAAGTCGCAGCAAATGAATACTCCGGCGCGCCCACGATGTTCCACGCAGTGAACGCAATCACGCGCACTGCCCAGTCATACGCCCCCATGCGGCAGTCGGAAATCGAACTCTTCGCCTCATCGCTGCTCGCAGCCTGACCATAAACAATCCAGCCTTCAATTACTTCAGCCACACTCCCATTACCTCGCGGGGGGGCGGCTTCGGCTGTCCCCCGACATTTTCATGCAAAGGAGAAACGCGCCATGATCGAACTCAGCGCAACACGCATCACCACATACATGGACTGCCCGCTCAAGTACAGATTCCGCTACGTGGAACGAATCGAACCCGAAGCCATCGCACCCGCGCTCGCATTCGGAAGCTGCTTTCACCGCGCAGTCAAATACTTCCACACGCGCCTCATGCAGGGCGACACGCCGGACATCCGCGACATCGAGATCGCATTCATCGACGAATGGGAAGCCGCGCAGACAGTGCCCATCGCGTGGAACGGCGAAACGCCTCTCATGCTGGAGCGGCAGGGACTCGAAATGCTCGCGGCGTACGTGAACGCGTTCGATGACACCACACCCGCGCAGGCCGTCGAGAGCGAATTCCGCGCCCCGGTAGTGAACCTGACATCGGGCGAAGTCCTGGCGGACATCGTCCTCGTCGGCATCATCGACAGGCTCGATGGTGAAGCCTCGCCAGTCGAACTCAAGACCGCATCAAAAACATGGAGCCAGCACATGGCCGACTCGTCGCTGCAGATGACTCTCTACAGCTACTACGCCGCGCTTACAACACAGAAGCCACTCATCAACGGCAGATTCGAAATCGTCACGAAATGCAAATCACCGAAAGTGCAGACCTTCCGCACGCAGCGCGCCCCGCATCACTTCGACCAGCTCTACCGCACCATCGAAATGATCGCCGAATCCATCGCCACGGGCATCTTCTATCCCAAACCCAGCCAGTACTGCCCCGGCTGCGACTACAGCGAAGAATGCGCAAAATGGTGAGTTTGCTCATCAGCACTATATATCTCATGGTCCCAATTGACGGAACGCAGTATCCGGGATAGGATAATGGTTGGTCAACCACTGTATTACCCGCCAATGCGCTAAATTGGCGTGCAATCGCATTCCAGCTGCTTTTTGAGGCAGTCTCGGTTACTGCGGTTGCACTTTTTAGCGCATCTGGTGGTTGACCAACCCGGGACTGTCTTTTTGGTTTGGCCTTCTTTTCCAATCTCACATCGACTCTCCCATAACAACAGCAAAAACGCTCAAAATCCTGCGGCGCCTCTTTGCGTCCACTATTTTGAACCAAAGAAGTCATTTTCATAAAGGAGGGCAATGTGAAAAGAGTATTTATCTTTGCAGTAACGGCAGTCATGGTACTGTCGGCCGGGATGGCAAACGCAGAGCCGACGCTGGGCGTTGGCGACGGTGCATTCAATCCCGGTTACCGGGTGTTCGTGCCGCAGACGCTGAGTTTCGAGGCAATGAATAACGGAGCAACGGGAGCTGTTTATGTGACGTTGGGTGTGAGCGGCACGATGTTCGGAAATATTGCCAACATGCCGGATCCTGAAATCACGGTGGATGCAAGCGGCGCTAACGTTTATCTGATTGCCGGGACGCGGGGAATCAATTTCAGCTACTCGCATCAGAGCTATGAGCTTGAGGCTACGGATGGCAATCTCTTCAACACCGCATATCACAACTCCGATGCGCTGGGGGCTGAATGGGATTCGCGTGATTACGCGATTGATGACATCATGCGCGGCGGACTGATTGCCGGTGCGGTGTACTTTCGCGACAGTGACAGAAATGACGTCGATTCATTCACGCAGACATATCTCGGCGGTCAGTTTCGCTATGGCAGCAGCGTCACGGCACGCATGGGTGTTTCGATGCATGGCGGCGATGTGGATTCGGACGCAGGCTATTTCGTCTCCGCTGCCTATCCGATCAGCGATGCGGTATCTGTCTACGCCGATTACCACAGCCTGCATTTTCAGAAACTGATTATCCATAGAGTCATCCTGCCGGCGGCAGGCGTGGACTGCGGTGGGTGCGACGATTCCGCGCTGTCCGCGGGCATCGCATTTAAGCTCGGCAATTACGGACACGCCTCGATTGGCATGTTCGATGTTAACGACCTTGGCGCGATCAATGGTGCCATGTCCTTGAATAAAAACTTCTGATGGAGGAAATCATGAAACGAAATCTAATCACTATGATGGGAATATTGGTAATCGCTGCAATGCTCGCGCTCGCAGGCTGCGGCGGTGGTGGGGATTCGAAAAACGCGCTGATCACCGGTAGCGGCTCAGGTAATGGCGGCGGCACAAACCAGCCCGTCGACTCTGGCAGTTTGACGGTTAAGATCACCGCATCAAAGTGGGCTGCTTTCTTTGATGGCGCGGTGTGGACTTCGCTGTGCCAGAGCGGCAGTCCGTGCAGCGTCAGCACAACAAAAGCCATCAGCAATTCAGGCGGCAGATACGGCATCGCTTATGTCTGTGACGGCGAGAGCAGCGTAAATGTTGAATACTCGACCATCGCAGAAACCACCGGTGATGTGACTGATGGATGGTGCGACAGCGGCGCGCCCGCACAGACCGGCACCGTATCGGGCAGCTACTTCACGAGCGAGTCAGGCGCACGTGCCCTAATCGGATTTTGGAATTCATCGTGCTTCGATAACAGCGCGGCTGAAACATCACCCTACACGTTACCATTCTACTGTCCGGCTGGCAGCTACAACATGATAGCCGTTCAGGCATCAAGCAGCGGCATTCCCTCACGAGGCATCATCTCATCAGGCATCAACATCTCAACCGGCGCAAACACGATTCCGGTGGACTTTACCGGACAGAGCGCGTTTGCTTTCGTCCCGACTGCAATCACGATCACTGGCAAATACGCAAATGAGAGCATCGGCAGCACGTACATGGAATACATGGATAACGCCAACACCTACCTTCAATTCGACCAGCTCGGCAATGTGACATCGCTGACAATGCCGAGAATACCGGCAGCGAAAATGCCTGCCGGGTGGAAGTATGCGATTTCCACACACGCTTTCGTAACAGAATCGGACATCAGCCGCGAGCGGTCATACTACGCCAGCACAAGTGATCCCGGCGACAATGTGACAATCCCGCTCGGTGATGTAGCGAGCTTCAATACTCCGGTATTTAGCCTCGCATCTGCTTCCCCGGCAGTTTACAGAGCCACATGGTCGCCCTACACAGGCGGCAGAAAATATACCTTCGTAGCATCCACGCACTCACTTGACGTCACCAGCGGATACCTCGGCAGCGCCACAAGCATCACGTTCCCCGACCTCTCCACGCTTCCCGGCTGGACTGCCACCTGGGCCATGAAGCCGCCGTCACCATCCGCACCAGTCAACTGGAGCGCATCAGTCACTGCCTACAGCGACACAAGCATAGTGAAAAGCGCCAGCATCAGCGGCTCACTCACCAACATAGCTGTCAATCTGGCTCCTTCAATCACTGCCATCGCGGCAAGCCCCACAAGCGGCACGGCTCCACTTGCAGTCAGTTTCACTTCCACATGCAGCGATAGCGATGGCACCTGCGCCTCGTACTCATGGACGTTCGGCGACGGCTCCACATCCACATCGCAGAATCCGTCACACACTTATTCGTCAGCCGGTACATACACCGCAACTCTCACAGTGACTGATGACGATGGCGCAACCGACCAGAACTCAGTATCCGTCACTGTCACTTCTTCTGGCGGCTCCGGCACATCGGCACTGATTCCGTTCGTTTCCACCCGCGACGGTTTCAGCAGCATCTACACGATGAATGCGGACGGCTCAAATGTTACAAAGCTGGTTCAGGGTTCCGCCACTGTCTTCGCCGGATTCCCGATACTTGTGGGCAGCAAAATTGCGTTCGAAATAGTTGGCTCATCGTCGGGCTCTGGAAATTATGTAATCAACACGGACGGAACGGGAAGAAGCATGCTAGCGGATCTCGACGATTACTATGTGGAAAGCAGATATGACGGGGCGAACCTGCTCGTTTACTCAACATCAAACCGGATGCTTAATTCCTTCAACATCACCACTCAATCAGTCACCAACCTTCTGGCAACAGCTTTTGCTTCATCCCCGGGATTCCGTGATTACGCCGTTGCAGTCCTTAACTCTTCGTATTTCGTTGCGGCGACAGGCGGCACTCTTTCACTGATCAATAGAACGTCATCCGCAATTTCAGCAATACCCAACACAAACGGCACAATAGTCAATATCGACGTAACACCATCAGGCAAAATCATCTATCAGGACGATTACGAAGCGGACGGCGTTATCTACACCATCAACGCCGATGGCACCGGCAAAACCGCACTCGCAACAAACGCGGCCACACCAAAAGTGCTATCCGACGGGCGCATCGCCTACCAGTACTACGACAACGCAGCCCGCCAGTGCGACATCTACATCATGAACGCCGACGGCTCGGGCAAGACCAATCTCACAAACACTCCCAATGCAGATGAAACGCTCGGGGAAGAATTCATCAAGATGAACTTGGGAACACTTTCCGTCAGCTCATGCTACTAAGCGCCATACAAAACCCTGGAAGCACTACCATGAACAGAAAACATGCCTCAAAGGAATGATACCCATTCGTGCGCTTTTCGTCTGCCATCAGTAGTAGCACCAGCAAGCTTTTCACCCAGACAGACCAGACCGTGCGGGAAGTGTAACTCCTGCACGGTCTCTTGCTCATTCCCCCGATCAAGCACTCCATGGCATTCACATGCAACGGATGTATGATGATAAGCTTGCACATCGTTTAAGTGGCGTACAATCATGGATTGGCTGCCGCAAAAAACAGTAATATGATTTACTAATGCTTCATACGGAATGTCATCGTTTTCCAGATTGTAAGAAAAGTTGACTTATTTAAGATCGACTTCTCGAAAACAAATGAGTGGCAGATATTATTAACCGAATGTATAAAAACTATAATAATTTGATACCTCCTTCACATCAATAATTTGCAACAACACTTAAATCAATTTCTACGCGTTTATTCATTCCCAATAGATCACAACATATTCATGCAGCGAAACGCAGTTTTTTGGCCGAATCTTGGCCGAAGCATTTTGAGGGTTGCTAATAAGTGAATATAAGCCTTTAAATAAGCTTGGTTTAATGCGGCTATTTTGGAATGCCCCCACCAGGACTCGAACCTGGCCACCGGGATTAGGAATCCCTCTGGATTAATGTTTGGCGGGTCAAAAAGGGCAGGGGCCATGCGGCTATTACGGTTTTGTGCTACTCACAAAAACCATGTCCGAAATTTGTCCGAATGTGCGGGAAGATTATGATTCCCAAAGAGCACTAACGGGGACGGCGAAAAGTTTCTCGCCGAAGCCTGCGACTCGGTCTCCATCATACAATACAACTCCGGCAGTGAATCGGTCACCAGTGGCTTCTCTGAGTTTTCGCAGCCCGCTGAAGTCTTTCGAGGTCACTGTTGATGATGCTTTTACTTCCACGCCTGCCAACTTTTGGGCACCCTGTTCGAGTACGATGTCCACTTCCGAACCTTCTTTATCGCGGAAATGGAAGAATGAGATCGGGACATCACGCCAGCTCGCTTTTCTTTTCAGTTCCTGCAATACGAAAGTTTCGAGAAGCTGCCCGAACATTTCGCGGTTCTTTTCCAATGCGGTTACATCCATGCCGAGCAGCGCGGCGGCAAGCCCGGTGTCTGTGAGATGCAACTTGGGCGTCTTTATCAGGCGGCTCAGGCGGTTGTTGTGCCATGGCGGCAAATGTTCAATGAGAAATATGCGTTCGAGCAGAACAACGTAGTCGCGGATTGTCGGACGGCTCATCTGAAATGAAGATGCCATCTCCGCAACGTTTACAAGCCGGGCAGTCTGGCCTGCCGCAAGCTGGAGCAATCTGGGCAGGTTTTCCAAAGCGCTGATACGACTCATGTCCCGGACATCGCGCTGCACCAGCGTTTCGACATAATCGCGATACCATATCGCGCGCCGGCGTGGAGTGGAACGGGCAAGAGCCGGAGGAAATCCGCCTGCAACGACCTTCTCTATCAGCTCGCTGCCGAGCCGCCCATAGTGCTTGTTTTGAAACTCCCCTTCAAAAAGCTCGTCAATGAATCGTGATTCTCTTCGGCCAAGCTCGTCCTGACTTAGCGGATGCAATCGAAGAATCTCCATGCGGCCAGCCAGCGAATCGGCCATCTGCGGAATCAGCATAACATTTGCAGAACCAGTCAAGATAAACCGGCCCGGTCGGCGGTTTATGTCAACAGCCGCCTTCATGGCAAGAAAAAGCGACGGCACTCTCTGCACTTCATCGAGAATAGATTTATCTGACAACCCGGCAATAAAACTTACGGGATCAGTCTGCGCGGCATTAAGCTGCACATCATCATCGAAAGTTATGTAATCGTAACCACTCGTTTTCCCGACCATGCGCGTCAGCGTCGTTTTACCGCACTGTCGCGGGCCATGCACAAGCACAACCGGTGTGTCGGTAAGCGCTTCCGCTAACCGATTCTGCGCAAAACGGGGATATAATTCAGTTTCTGTCATTGCAGTCATCCGCCAAAAATAGCCGTCCAAATGAAAGGTAGCACCACGGCTAATAGTAAGTATATTATACGGCTAATTGCAAATAATTCAATGTAAAACTGGCATAAACGATGTTGCGAGATGAAAGATTATATCGTTCCAATTGGAATTGAAATTGCATTGTCTGTCAGTGGCAGTGATTGATTAGCCAGACAGATGACACCGCCTGGTCCAATGGTCATTTTTAGTTTTTCGAGCGCTTTGAAATGCCGGACGCTGTCTTTAGTCGGCGACGCGGATTTCTTGATTTCGATGGGATATATTGTTCCGTCGCGCACGATCAGTAAATCAATTTCTTTCTGGTCTTTGTCGCGATAGTAATAGAACGGCGGGCGAAGCCCATTGTGCAGCCAAGTTTTAAGGATTTCTGAAATAACCCATGTTTCGAGAAAAGCGCCGGACATCGCGCCCGCTTCGAGGGTTTGTGGGCTCGACCACTCGGTCAGGTATGCGCAGAGTCCGGTATCGAGAAAGTAGAGTTTCGGGGCTTTGATAAGCCGTTTTGTGACATTGGAATGATATGGTTCGAGAAGATATACAATGCCAGATGACTGGAGTATGGAAAGCCAGCTTTTTCCGGTGTTGACGGACACATCAGCGTCACGCGCCATGTCAGTTATGTTGAGCAATTGGCCGGAACGTGCGGCAGCGGCACGCAGAAAACGCAGAAAAGCCATTTCATCGCTGACACGCGCAAGATCGCGGACATCGCGTTGCAAATATGTCTGTACATAAGAACTGAAAAATAGATCGCGATCCATTTCCTTTGAGAGCGCGATTGCAGGGAAAGAACCACGCCAGATAATGCGATACAGATCTTCAAGTGATATCGCGTGGTCGCTCTGATATGATGACAAGAGATAAGCCGTTGGAATGAACGGTTCGACACTGAGTCCCTGACCGGAAATCTCCCGACGCGACATGGCCAGAATATTTACTACTCCTACGCGACCGGAAAGCGATTCGGTTACTGCATTCATAAGATGAAACTGCTGTGAACCAGTCAGCCAGAACGCACCTGGAATATGATGTTGATCCACTTCCATTTTTATGTATGGCAGAAGGGCAGGGGCATACTGAATCTCATCAATAACAACTGGAGGTTTGAAGCGCTGCATGAAAAGAGCGGGATCATCCTTTGCGAGAGCAAGCACAAGTGGATCATCCAGAGTCACATATTGCCTGCCGGCTTCGCTGATATGTTTGAGAAACGTCGTTTTTCCGACCTGACGCGCGCCAGTAACAAGCATGACGGGAAACTGCTGTGAAGCTTTTGTGAAAAACGATTGAAGAGTTCGATTGTTGTACATGTCAACCTCTTGTCGTACATGATGCAGTAGAAGTACATTATAGACGCTTTAATGTCATGGTGCAACTTAAGTCAGAAGTCCCCGGGCCAAACCGGAAATCGGAAAAAGTTCTCTTGTTCTATAGTTCGCGATTTGGGAGAATTTTGGCATGTAGGGTGCTCGTGCAGAACCGTGCATTAGAATCAGAGTTGTGTGCTGTTTTGTGTCTTATTATTTGTTAGTGTTGTTAATAGTGTGTTAACCAAGAGAAGCTGGAGTAAATTCCATAATTTTTTTGTTTTCGAAGAATGTTTACTTTCGGAGTTCGGATGTAATTTCGGAAATTTCGCATGCTACTGATTTTTCGGTAGTGGGTTTCGCTCGGGCGCCGGAGAATTTCATACGGAATTTTCAATAGAATCCGGCTGTTTCATCGGGTTTCGATGTCGCGATAGTTGCTCCCAATGAATCGTTCTTCCGATTTTGTGTTTTCAAAGTTGCAGCCAAGGGGCCATAAATTCAAACACCTCATGTTTTCAGCACTTTTTGAATGGCTGTTTTTGAGTGGGAAGCCGATAATGTTGCCATATGGGCTCCCGTTAGGTTAGAATTTGTTTCCGCATTTGGCCTAATATGTTACCGTTGCGGCTTAGAAAGGCTCGTTATTTATGTCTATACCTTTGATCCATCCTTTCCTGATACTTATTGCCCATATCGTAAATTCAAAACTCGTCGAGGAAATCGATTATCTCAAAGTCGAAAATCGAATCCTCCGATCAAAACTCGGACGGCGAGTCACCCTCACTCCTGAAGAGCGTGAGCGCCTCATGAAGTTCGGCATACCACTTGGTGACCGCATCAAAGACATTATCACCGTAGTGACTTACAGGACTTTTCGCAACTGGATCGCAGACAAAGGATATCGTGGCATACAAAACCGCCGTGGAAGGCCAGCGCTCAACAAAGTGATAGTCGAAATCATCCTGCGGATGGCTAAGGAAAACAACTGGGGATACAGGCGAATTGTCGGCGAACTCAAGAAAA
>CAZQSL010000070.1:0-18563 GCA_964595945.1 uncultured bacterium | reverse complement strand
GTCGTCATAGGACAACCCGATTTTACATCAACCATTCGCGACTCGTCAGCAGACAGGATGTCCGTGCCAGCCGGACTACATGGCGATGGCACGAGGCTTGTTGTACCCGATGTCGGTAATAACCGCGTGCTGGTATACAACACGATCCCGGCTGCCAATGGGGCAAGCGTCGATATCGTCATAGGGCAGCCTGATTTTACATCGAATACGAGTGGATGTTCGGCCAGCAAACTGGACTATCCCCGCAATGTCTTTTTCGATGGCACGAGGATATTCGTATCGGATGAAGGAAACAACCGGGTCCTGATCTACAACAGTATACCCGCCACGAATGGCGCGCCACCCGATGTCGTCATCGGCCAGTCCGATTTCGACTCCAAAGGAGGTGGGACAGCGGCTAACAAACTAAGTTCACCAGAGGCAGTTTTTTCGGATGGCACGAGGCTTTTCATTGCGGACATGAATAACAACCGGGTTCTGATTTTCAACCAGATACCCACTACCAATAACGCAAGCGCCGATATCGTCATTGGGCAGTCCGATTTCACGACGAGAACTTCGGGCACGTCGTCAAACACATTATATTACCCCCAGGGTGTTTATTTCGACGGCACGAGACTATACGTTTCGGAAATGTTCAACCACAGGGTTCTGATTTTCAACCAGATACCTACCGCGAACGGAGCAAGCGCCGATGTCGTCATAGGGCAGACCGATTTCACAACGAGGACTTCGGGCATGACGGCATCAAAAATCTCCGGCCCTTCCGGTATATTCAGAGACGGGGATTTCCTGTATGTCGGAGATTCGAACAACCACAGGATAATGATGTTTTCGGAAGCGCCCCGCAAAACATTCACAAGCCCTGTAAGCGGTGCCGTTGTGTCGTCATCAGCTGTTACGGTGACCCTGACTACCGACGAATCCGCCACGTGCCGATGGTCGCTGATCGACGCTGCCTATCAGGACATCGCGCCGGGCAACACCTGCGCTGGCGCTGCTTCGCTCGCACATTCATGTGCGGTGTCCGGGATGGCATCGGGCCCGAACAATATCCATGTTTCGTGTTCCGATGCCAACGGGATATCCGACAGCGCCCGCACTAACAGTTTTCTGACCGTTGCCTACGAGGTTTCTCCTGTCCAGTCCGGTCTGTCTCCAGCTTCCGGTTCTTCCACGTTTGAGGGATATGTCACCGCTACGTTCGTCACCGACAAAAATGCCATCTGCCGCTGGTCGACAGTCGATCAGGATTACGCGTCGATGACGGAGGACAGATACTGCGAGGGCTCCTATACCACTTACCAGGAATGCTGGATAAATGAATTGGCACCCGGCGCCACGACCACTATTTATATTGCCTGCACAGATGAATTCGAGAATGCCGACACTGCGGATTCCAATACCGAAATCGAATATTTCTTCGACACCGTTTCCACTCCCATTCAGAGCAACTGGGTGCCTGCCTCCTCGTCTTCGCTGACTGATACTTCGGTTAGTATTGAGTTCGATACCAACAGAAATGCGGAATGCCGCTGGGCGCTTGCCGATCTGGATTACGCCTCGATGGCGAACACATGCAATCACGATACCGGCATGGGGCACAACTGCGACGTTACGGGCCTTGCACTCAACGCGACGACAACAGTATTCATCGCATGCGCCAACGAGTACGGCTCTTCCGATACTGCCGCGTCGAATATCGAGCTTGGCTACTATGTCGACAATTCCCTTCCGGTCCAGGATTTGTGGAACCCGGCAACGGCATCGACTCTGGACACCGTTGCCCCGATCATAGGGTTCACGACTGACAGACCCGCCACATGCCGCTGGTCGCTCACGGATCAGGACTACGGGGCCATGGAAAACGCCTGTGATGACACCAACGTCATGTCGCAGCAATGCCATACGCTTCTACACGAAGGCGCCGTCACGGTCTACCTCGCCTGTGTAAACGAGACCGGCAACGGCGATACTGCCGCATCCAATACTGCGCTCGAGTATATCGTCGTTGATTCGACTCCGCCCGATCAGTTCGGATGGAGTCCGGAACCGGATTCGGTTGTAGACACTCCAGATTTTACGCTCTCGTTCACGACATCCGAAAACGCGACGTGCCGCTGGGCACTGTCCGATCTTGGCTATAACGACATACCTTCCGCTAACACATGCGCCGGCTCGGGAAGCGCTTCGCACATCTGTACTGTCGCCGGACTGATACCGGAGGTATTCAACTACATATATATCGCCTGCAGCGACTCAAAAGGCATCTCAGATTCGACTGAGACCAATCAGCAGTTGTCCTATATATATAGCACCCCGCCTGTCCAGAGTTCATGGAGTCCACAACAGAACGCTCGTATCACAAGAATTGTCAACAATAAGATTGTAACTACTTTCGTAACTTCCAAAAATGCGACATGCCGCTGGTCTTACTCGGACCTCGCCTATGCTGACATGACTTCCGCCTGTACGGGAACTGGAACCACCAGTCAGAGATGCGTAGTTGCAGATATCACGACAAATGCCACTAACACCGTCTATTTCGCCTGTATGGACTCCAATACAACCGCTGCCGACACTGCCGATACCAATACGTCTTATACATTCTTTCCTGATAACCGGGCTCCGCTTTTTCTTTCACTGGCCCCGCCCGCCAGTTCCACTATACAATCAAGCACTGTCACTGTCACTGTCACTCTCGATGAACCGGGAACATGTTACTGGTCGACGAGCGATGTCAATTACGCAGTGGCATTGAGCAGTGGCACCCCATGTGAGCCGGCCGTACTGGGTGATACTGCCCAATGTACCCTGACCGGGCTGACCGAAGGCGCAAACACGTTCTATATTGTGTGCAAAGACTCGATAAACTACAGTCACACGGCCGCCAACAACTTCGATTACACAATCACTCTTGACACCACGCCGCCTGTCCAAAACACATGGGATCCGCCTGCCGGCACTGCGCTGACAAGCACATCTTCAAACATCGCCTTCACAACTGACGAAACCGCCACCTGCCGCTGGTCGCTCGCGGATCAGGGGTATGCCGACATGCCGGCTGCTAACGAATGCACAGGCGCCTCATCCACAGTCCAGTCATGTTCCGTATCAGGCCTGTCAACTAACGCATCTAACACCGTCAGTTTTGCTTGTAGTGACTCCGCCGGCAACTCCGACACCGAGGCGTCAAACACTACAATCGCATACCCGGAAGTCATCGACATCACACCGCCGTCAGCCGGCTCGTTCAGCATCGCCTCCGGTGCCACCATATCCACCACCTCGCCAGCCATAGCTTTCACCACCAGTGAAACCGCCACGTGCCGCTGGTCGCTCATGGATCAGGGCTATGCCGACATGCCGGCCGCGTACGAATGCGCGGGCGCTGCATCCACGTCACAGTCGTGCTCCGTAACAGGCCTCTCGCCTAACGCATCCAACACCGTCTACTTCGCTTGTTCGGACTCTTCGGGCAACAGTGATTCAGACATCACCAACACGGAAGTATCACTCTCCGTAGTCATCGACATCACACCGCCGTCAGCCGGCTCGTTCAGCATCGTATCCGGAGCCATCATATCCACCACCTCGCCAGCCATAGCTTTCACCACCAGTGAAAACGCCACGTGCCGCTGGTCGCTCATGGATCAGGGCTATGCCGACATGCCGGCCGCGTACGAATGCGCGGGCGCTGCATCCACGTCACAGTCGTGCTCCGTAACAGGCCTCTCGCCTAACGCCTCCAACACCGTCTACTTCGCTTGTTCGGATACATACGGAAATCCGGACACTTCCGATTCCAATTCATCCATTACGCTCGCCGTCGATACGACTCCTCCAATTCCTCCTGCTGCCGTTCGCAACGGCCGTTCTGCCTCAGGATCGGAAACATACACGGCCGGCACGTCGGTGCTGCATGCCAACTGGGATGAGGCAACCGATTCCGATGGAACTCCGGTGTATTATGCCTATGCGTATGGACTCGCCTCAGATGGCAGTGATGCTGCCGGATGGGCTACTACTACTTCACTCACGGCAGATATTCACACGGATCTGACTCCCGGCGCAACCTATTACGTGACCGTCAAGACCATAAACGTGGCCGGTCTCGAATCTGTTCCTGCCACGGCACAGGGCATCTATATCGGTCCACCCGGAATATGTGGTGACATCGACGGCGATGGCTGCGTTTCCAGCGTCGACCTGCTAATGGCCGAAAAATACGTGGATGGCATCATATCCCTGACCGTTGCTCAACTCGCATCTGCCGACCTCGAAAAATCATCCACCGGCGCTTATGACCTGTCCATCGATACCGCCGATCTGTACCGTATCGCTGATATAGTGATCGAATACAACAGCGTTTCTCCTTCCGACTACAACTGCCCGGCCTCACCTGTATCAGACTGACAAGATATATGCGGAGATCATAAATTATGCTCAAAACAAGACTTTTCACACTAATCCTAATCATCAGCGCACTCGCCATCTGCGGCGAACCGGCACTCAGCGCCGGAGGCTCATCACGGTTTTCCGTTAGCGCGGGATATTTCCAGCCATTCGAAGGCGACTTTCGCGCCGCCGCCACAGCTTCCATCGGCTATGAATATTCCATCGCGGATCAGACACTAATCGCAAATTATACGACAAGCTGCATGGCCGATGACAAACTCGGGTTTCCCTCCGGCACAAAACACGCATTATTCAATCTCGGGCTACTCATAAAATACCCCCCCTCCAATAAACTTTCGATTGGCGGCGGAATACAGAACCATCATATCGACTACGGTTTTGACAACATCCGATTCTCACGCTTTACCCTGTACTCACAAGTCAGATACTCGCTTGGTCACAATCTTGCGCTCGACGCTGCCATCTCACAGCGCACAAGCCGCAAAGGGCTGAAATTCGGAGGATATACGGTTGCGCTCACTAACCGGTTCTGACTATCCACTCAACCTCATGAATAACTGATCTGGAGATGACAATGGAAACGATCATCGGGAATCGAACGAAAATTGCTTTGCTGGCGATGCTTCTTGCAGCAGCCATGCTCACTGGCGGGTGCGGCGGCACCGCCAGCGGCGGCGCAGCGTCCGGCGCCAGCCTCAAGGGTGGGCTCAGCGGCAATGTCTATCTGCTGTTGACATCAGACAGTTCGCTTTCACGCGGCGGCAACGCTGACGACTCTGCCACTTCGTCCTCCCGCATGGCGGCGCTTTCCGATCCCGCAGGCTCTTATTTTCCAGTTAATGACGCACTCGTTTCATGTGGAGACCAATCAGCCATTGCCAACGCAAGCGGCAGCTTCACCATCACGGAAATCACTCCCGGCAACCATGACTGCACGGTATCCCACGTGGGGTTCAAAACGAAAAACTTCACCGCTTCGATTCAGCCCTCACAGATTTCTTCAGTCAACATTGTAGCTAACCAGTTTCTCGAACTCGATGTCGCCACCACCACATACACAATCACCGCACCAAACGGCTACTCCATACGCGTTAACGGCATAGCCATTATCAATCCCGACGCAGCCATAACCGCCACCGATCCCGTTTCGGGCAATGTCACATATACATTCACCAATTTCCCCGCCACTGCCGAACCGATCGCAACTCAAGGCACTGCCACATCCACAATTGCCATTTCCATTGCCAACGATGATTCGACGTATGAAATCCCCTCCATTACTCCCGGTAACAATCCCGCAACGGATTTTTCACGGATCATCAAGACCCTCACCATTGCGCCTTACGACGAAACCGCATCTTCCCATGACATAGGCGCAACACTCGCCTACGTCCCCCTTTGCGTCTATATCGACAATACATCCGATAACTGTCAGCGTGACAGCGTCGATATAACATGGGAATCCTCGGATACTTCGACAGCTTCCATATCCCAAAATGGCGTCGTGACAAATATCGCCAATGGCAACTCCATCATCACATTCACCAGACACCTCACCATCGCCGGGGCGCCGCCCATCACCAATATGGCGCAGACATCGCACTCCGTAGGACCATATATCATCGAAAGCACCTGCGACGACGAAACAGGCACATGTCTCGACCTGAGAGGCACAAGCATATCGAGCGGCAGCATGCCTTCGATCGCAGCCGTACTTGCAAACCCACCCCCTGATGGTATCAGCGCCGGCAGGATTACACTCAAATGGCAAACCGGACTGGCCCTGAACTCCGTCGCACCATCGCAAGCCATAAAAATATACTCGCAATACATCGACAACGCCGCCCGCACATACACGGCCGTTTTCACATCGCGCACTCCCCTTGCAACCTCCGGTGAAACCCTGCTCGAATTCGCTTTCGACACTGTCGGAGCACCCGCCCTGACACAGCTTTCCCTTGATTGGGATACCACCACCTCCCGAACAGATCTTGTCGTTTATCACCCCATCCCAAAAACATTCTCCACACTGTCCGGCAGTGCGATCATTTTTAGAGACGCATACATCGACATCATTTCAAGTCTCATTAAGACCGTGAATCGTACACCGCTCCGGAAGCCACTGTGATTGTGTCCAATCCCGGCGCAGACGCATTCTCGGAAAAACCGTTTGCCGGCAAATATTCTGAGCGCGGAAGGCTTTTCTGAAATACTGCGCGGCAAACGGCATGGACATGCTTCCGGGATTTTCATCAAAAGCGTTACTTGGCGGAATTGAACGTAAGTGGGCTGGCTATCAAATATCGTGCTCCAGGCGCGGGCGAAATGCGCTTTTCGTGGAAAGGCTGTTTTTTTATCGATGGTGTGGAAACTCCTATATCCGGGTTCAAGAGATTCGACAACAAGTACTGCGAATCGGAATTCGGCAGCGGCATTGTTAAGTTCTACATGGGAAAGGACATAACAGGACGTGAGTGTATATCATAGTAGGTGTTAATATCGAGCCAATTGCAAAATCGACAACTCAGAATAATTGTGCCATAACCATGAGGCATGCAATAATTAGTCCATAAGTGTCATCTGTATAAAGAGGTTCGACATGACTAGGCAAGCCTCCAGAATTGTAATCGCCATCGCTGTCCTGCTGGCCCTGTGCGCGGGCACTTCCGCAGCGCAGGGCGGCATGCACAATTTCTCAAAGGGCATCAACCCCATTTCATTTCCATGTGACACTACGGTTGCCGCAGTGTCGACAGTGCTCTCTCATGCCGTCACCAGAGCTATCACATGGGAAAATGGTTTTTTCACAATCACAAACGCCTTTAAACGCGGAAGAGGTTATTTTATCATTCTCGACTCCAGTTTCGAGGCCGATATTTCAGGCGTTTGCGCAGCATCGTATTCGCAGTATGATTACACGTTTTCTCTTACGAAGGGATGGAATCTGATCGGCAATCCCTATTCGACTGACGAAACGCTTTCTCTTATTTTACAGAACAATCTCGCTTCGATCGGCAATTCACTTTTTTCGACCACCTTTCACCCGGTCCAGATGGAGCTTTCTGACAAACTGGCCGTCAATAGCGCCGTCTGGCTATATTCAGGCAAAACAGGCAGTTACACTGTGGATACCACTCTGACGGCAGACGACTGCACCGACTGCTCATGGGTGTATTTCTACCCCATACAGTGCGGCGCCAATCCCTGGAACCTGTTCTGGAAAGACAACACAGGTGACTTTTCTTCGGGATATGATGTAATAAAAGACTATTTCGGGATCACGAAAGGAATGGAAGTATATGACGTGAGGACATGCAGCCCCGATGTTTTTGTGTGTCTTGCCTGCGACTGCTGGGATGGGTCCATCCTGTCAATTCTTGTCAAGGACGAAGATGCCGCGAGTGCGAGAACAATAGAGTACTCCTACGAGGGGAATAGGAAATATATGGAAGGCATCGTTATCCCCCGGACAGAAGTGTCGAGCGCCTGCATGAGCAGATGTGTCACGGATGCCGACTGCGTCTATGATCCGGCAAAGGATGAAAATACCGGCGCGGAACCATATCCCCTGACTGGGATTTGCAAAAAGCCGGACACATATTTCGCCTACTGCGATTATCAGTATACTGACCCGTCGCTGTGCGGAAATGGTGTCATTGACATTGAATGGGGCGAAGAATGTGACCATGGCGGCAGCATTTCCGGTGACGGCTGTTCGCAGTCCTGTACAGTCGAACAAACCACGCATTTCACCGCTGATACCGACATTGTATCAGTTGACGATCTGCATGGCTTTGTGCAAAATGCTGACGGGAGCTATGCAGTATCGGGATTCGAATATGGCGACAGTGGCGAAAATGTCGTTTTTTTGAAACTGGACAACAGCGGCGATGTTACCATAAACAAGACTTATCCCGGCGGTAATTTCAAGGATATCGCAATCGGAAACACATCTGACGGCGGCTATATATTAGGTGCCTCTTCCGGAACGGCAAATTCCGTGCCCTATCTATTAAAGCTGGATTCTGCCGGAAACAAATTATGGGATAGCACAAATCAGATACGCTCTTACGTGCGCGATGTGAGGGAACTGTCGGATGGTCTTTATCTGGCAACATTGAGTGCCAATCAGGGTGTCTGGGAAATAGCTGCGGACTCGCACGAAAGTACATGGACACAACTATATCCCACCGGCTACTATTTTATCAATGAAAATCCGGATGCAGGGACATTTCTGCTCAGTGTCACCGCCACTGTGGCTGGCGCCTACTCAAGCAAACTGGCAAAAATCGGTCCTGACGGCGCCATTGAGTGGGAAAAGACATTCAGTTTGAATTTCTCGACAGTAAAGAGTTTTGTCGCGACAATAGACGGCGGCTTCATCGTGGCAGGGTCTATCGTCGTGAGCTCCGGCAATGTTGACGCAAAGGTTGTCAAACTGGACGGCGCTGGGAATGTCGAGTGGGAGAAAACCTTCGGGGGCTTGTATCCCGATGGCGCGACTTATGTATGGCAGGCACGCGATGGCAGCTATCTCGCCGGAGGAACCAGGCAACGCTCTTTGTATGGTGGTGAAGATGAAAATGATATGTGGATATCCCTCCTGAGTGAGACAGGCAAAATGAAATGGTACAAAATGCTGGCAAGTGATCGTCAGGGCATACTCGAAATGTTTCAGGATACCCCTGACGGAAAGCTGGTCATTCTTGGCACTTTGACCGCCGGTATACAATCCGTTTTCAACAATCGATCCAACTTGTGGATACAGAAATTATCGATCCCCTGAGAGCCTGATTATTTCACCTGTTATCCGAACGGGAACAGTGCGAACAGTGTGGCGGCGAAGTAAGCACTGTGAAGTTATTATACCGATCCGCTGTTGCCGGCAACAGCCCTTCAGGGGGATCAGGAACCAATCGCTGTGGGGCCATGGGGCAGGTTTGTATTGAGTGATTCTTGACAATTGGCCACAATTGTCGCACTATATGCAACTGTGTCCTATTTGTCAAAAAACCATATTATACAGTTCCCAATCGGCTGCCAAAGAGGTATAATAGTCACCGTTATGGAGACGCGTGAACAGTACGATATCATTGTAATCGGGGGCGGAGTAGTCGGGTCTGGCACTGCGCGTGATTGTGCTATGCGTGGGCTCAAGACGCTGCTTGTGGAAAAACGTGATTTCTCCGGCGGCACCTCAGGCACATGTATGGGCATGATACACGGTGGCATGCGCTATCTTCTCAATGACGTGCATACCACAAAAGTATCCTGCATCGACAGTGGCTACATCCAGCGCATTGCCCCTCATCTTCTATTTCGCATACCGTTCATCACCCCGGTGCTCAAGGACGATTCGATCCCTATTGACCTCGTCGAGACATTCATGGAGTGTTATGACGATTTCGTCGACCATAAAAAAGGCAAAAAACACACCCGGCTCAGCAAGGAAGAAACCCTGCGTGTCGAGCCAGGCATCTCCGAAAATATTGTCGGGGCAGTCACTACCGATGAGTGGGGCATCAGCCCGTTCCGTCTATGCGCTGCCAACGCGCTTTCGGCATTTGAAAACGGCGCGGCTGTTCGCAACCACACACAGGTTGTCGGATTCGTCAAAAACGGCAGGGATGTAACTGGAGTAACGCTTAAGGATACAATTTCCGGAGAAACATACGAAGCCAGCGCCCGCATGATTATCAATGCGGCAGGCCCGTGGACTCCGAAGGTCGCCGAACTCGCAGGCGCTTCGGTGAAACTCCGTCCCGGCAAGGGCATCAATGTTTTCTTTGACCGGCGGATAACCAATTATGCCGTCACGGCCGAAACGATCGACGGCAGAAACGTACTCATCATGCCTCATGAAAATTCGACCATGATGGGATGTACTGATGACGATTTCTACGGTGATCTCGACCATCAGGAAGCGACGCACGATGAGATCGAATATCTGCTTGAAGCCATGGAGCGGGTTTTCCCCTCTATCAGAAAACACCGCATGATTCGAGTCATGTCCGGCGTACGCCCCACACTGCATGAATGGCGCAAAAACGAAGACAAGCTCACTCGCGAACACGAGATATTCGACCATGAAAAGGATGAAGGCATAAGGGGTTTTGTGTCCATCGCCGGCGGCAAGCTTGCGACCTTCCGCATGATGGCGGCTGAAGTCACGGATTTTGTCTGCGCTAAACTCAATGTCAATGTCCCCTGCGCTACACATACCGTGCCACTGCCCGGTGGTGACGCGGAAGTGAAACCGGAAGACCTCGCGGCTGAATTTTCCGTACCGGTCTACGTCGCCCGGCGCCTGATCTTCCGGCATGGCTCACGAGCCGGAAATGTGCTTGCCCTTACACGTGAAAACCGCGATTATTCACGAATAATCTGCAAGTGCGAACCAGTCATCGAAGCTGAAATCCGATATGCGATCCGCACCGAATGGGCTCGCACTCTCGATGATATCCGCCGCCGTACAAATCTCGGATGTGGCCCGTGTCAGGCGGCTCGATGCAATTTTAAAGCCGCCGCTATCCTCGCCGACGAGCTTTCCCTCGCTCCAGAAACAACCATTGCACAGTCGGCGACTTACCTACAGCAGCGCTGGAAGGGCAAGTATCCAATCCTTCGCGGCGATCAGATAGCCCAGGAAGAGCTCAATCAGGCCATTTATTTCACTCTTGGCAATTATGACGAAGTTTTCGCGGCTCCAGACAACACATATTAATCAATATGCCATAAATTGGTACACCGGCATTCGGTGCCGGCCAGAAAATAACTTTGAAAACAGCGGATTATCATGAATTATGATGTAATCGTCATAGGCGGCGGATACGCCGGATGCGTCGCCGCACTTCGAGCAGCCGAATACGGCCGTTCCGTCGCGCTCGTTTCAGACAATCCCGGCGCATCGCATCAGGGTTCGGGTATTTTTGACATCATACGCGACTTCGCACGGCCATCCGACATTGCGGTGGCCCCTGCCTCTTCTTTTTCCCAATGCCTTTCGATGATTGCAAAAACCAGCAATCTGCATCCCTACACGATACTTGGCGGCTCATCGTCGGAAAACACGTTCCGCAAGGCAATTCTATACTTCCTCGACAGCATCTCAAAAGGCGGCATCGAAACCACCGGTGCACCTGGCGACATGATGCTTTTCATGACAAATCTCGGTACTCTGAAATATGCCGCCTGCGCTACTCGCGGCATCGCTGACGGCGCACTCTCCGATCCGGCGGCCATGAGGCTCGCCATTATCGGATTCAGAGGCCTTGCGGAGTTCGACTCGAAATTTGTCGCCGCATCGGTCGCCTCACTCGTCAGAAGGGCAAAGGATAAACCCTTTCAGTCCATCGCTTCTTTTGAAATCGGCGTGCCAGGATTCGACTCGCACACCAATTTTACTACATATCAGATCGCCGAAACACTCGACGACTCGATCACTACCGAGGATTTTCTCAAGTCCGTCAAGGAAACCATTGGCGGTGGAGGCTATACTCACATCGCATTCCCCGCAGTAATCGGATTGCGCGAACACCGCCACATCATGACAGCTCTTCGCGACTCGCTGCAGGCAAAAGTTTGCGAAATCGCAACCATGCAACCCTCTGTCCCCGGCATACGCATCACCGGCGCGCTGCGTTCGCATCTCGTGCGTTCAGGTGTCAGGGTGATCAGCGGCAAGGCCAACGGATTCAACCGCGACGGACGTAACATAACTGCCATTTCCGTCAACGCCTCCGGCGCGGAACCCATCGCGCTGAGTGCGCGCAATTATGTCCTTGCGACAGGAAAATTCATCGGTGGCGGCATCCGGCATACCGAAACTTTTTCGGAATCAGTTTTTGATCTTCCTGTCTTCCACGGCGAAAGGCCGGTCCGTAACGCTTTGCCCATGGAACTTGTCACGAAGGACATCAAACACAGACAGGCCGTATTTTCCTGCGGAGTCGCTGTCAACTCGCTTCTGCGCCCCATCGACGAAACAGGGGCCCCGATCTTCGACAACGTGATCTGCTGCGGCTCTATCCTTCGCGGCTATGACTCGTTGCGCGACGACTGCGGCGCTGGTGTCGCCGCCATCACTGGCTACTGTGCCGGCGAGGAGTGTGCGAAATGAAACTCGACGCAAAAACCCTCGGCGCTGTCGCCAACCTCGGCGTGCATTTCTGGGCTCATGTTTTCCGCCGCCTTTTCAAAAAACCGCCGGCAGGCGCCGAATATGACAAATTCATGGCCAACTATAGGCCCGATGGCCTGCTCCCGCTCACTGCCGATGAGCGCACGCAACTGCTCGACTATCAGAAGTGTATCAATTGCGGAATGTGCTCAAGCGTCTGCCCTGTGGCAAAACCAGCCCGCGACGGCTTCTATCGCTCTGCCGAAAGCCTTGCTGGCACTCTTTCGCGTTCGTATCCCGACTTCACTTCGGCAGCCGACTCAGTGTTCAATTGTGTCCAGTGCGGAGCGTGTGCCCTCGCGTGTCCGCGCGGTATAAACATCCCCGAACTCGTCCTTTTCGTGCGCCGCAAAGCAATACAGATCGCCCCTCAGGAATTCATCGCCCAGTATGCTCCGGAGCTTTTCAGTCTGCACAACCACAACAATGTACACGGCGAAGTCCCGCAGACAGTCACTGCCCAGTTCGACTCATTTAAATCGTCTGGCGCTGAAAACCTGTTTTTCATTGGCTGTACCAATGCCGCGAAAACACCCGTCGAGACGATCACGACTCTCAATTTACTGAAAACACTTGGAGTCAGTTTCACTACCCTGCACGGCAACTGCTGCGGATTTTATCAGCTCATTTCAGGGTTTGACATAGAAAAGGCGCCCCAACCGCGCGTCACTCTTGACGCCATCCGGGCCACCGGCGCACGGCGTGTCATCACTTCCTGTCCTCACGGTTATTATGTGATGAAAAATTACGCTCCCTATAAACACAATATTGAAGTCCTCCATATTAGCGAATTCCTCGCCTCTCTCGACATCAAGACATCTGCCGGCTCAGCCCGGGTCGCATTCCATGACCCATGTTTCCTCGGCAGGCGCAGCGGCGTATTTGACGCCCCCCGCGCTCTGATCGACAAAGCCACGACCGAGCGTGTCGAACTCCCCGCATGCTACCTCGACAGTCTCTGTTGTGGCTCCAGCAATGGTACATTCATTCGCGATGCGCATGTCTCTGAAACAATGGCGAAAAACCGCGTCAGACAGGCTGCCGAATCCGGCGCAGATGTCCTCCTCACCGAATGTCCTGCCTGTATCGACGCACTCCGGGCCGCCGCGGGTACATCGCTCACCGTACAGTCACTCGCAGTTTTTCTGAGCGAACGATTATCTTCCCGCACTACCGATGTCCCATATCACGGCATCTGTGAAAACAACTGCAAACACGACGGCAACCCCGATCAAACCTGCTGATCCAACGGGCAATCAAGCCCGGCCAAAAATACTGTAAGAGAGTGATGCCAATGAACATCCTTAAGAAACCTGCTCTCGACGACGCCGCGCTCAAAGACCTGCAGAAGCTCCTCGGCGAAAAAAATGTCAGCCAGTCGGAAGTCGACAGAGTGGCCTATTCGAGAGACCTCTGGCCGATGACTCATATCTGGATGCAGCACGGCCATGTGCCGCACCCGCCCGATGCGATCATCTGGGTGGAAAATGAGGATCAGATTTCCTCTGTCCTCAAGCTCGCCAACCAGCACAAATTCGCAGTCATACCCTATGCGGCTGGCTCGGGTGTCTGCGGCGGGGCCCTGCCTGTCAGAGGCGGCGTTGTCATGGACATGAAAAAGATGAACCGTGTCATCGACATCAATGCCACCACTCTCACTCTCACCGCCGAAGCCGGCCTCATAGGGCAGCACCTCGAAATGTACCTCAACCGCATGGGCTACACTATGGGGCACTTCCCATCTTCTATCTATTGCTCATCACTCGGCGGCTGGATCGCTGCTCGCAGCGCAGGCCAGCTTTCAGCTAAATACGGTAAGATCGAAGACATGGTGCTCGGACTCAGAATGGTGTTGCCAAATGGGGAATTTGCAGAAACCGTCATTACACCACGATCGGCTGCTGGGCCCGACTGGGCCCAGCTCATAATGGGGTCGGAAGGCACTCTCGCTGTCATCACCAAGGCAACTCTCAAAATCTATCCATACCCGAAAAGCCGCCTGTTCCGAGGCTTCATCTTCACTGGCGTACATGACGCGCTCGAATCCATGCGCGGCATAATGCAGGCTGGCATATCCCCCGCCGCAGTCAGGCTTTATGACGAATTTGACACAGTACTAATCGGAGACAAGAAAGAAGACTCGGTCGAAGCTCCTGTCGTGCTCGATCCGCCTAAGGAAAAGACCGGCAAAAAGGTCAAACACGCACTTTTCGATTTCGTACAGAACTTCATGATCGGCCGCCCCAATCTGACCGGCAAGCTCGCCGAGCGCGTCAAGGGTAAGTGCCTGCTCGTACTGACATTCGAGGGTGAAGCTGACCTCACCGAAGCCGAACTCAAAAAAGCCGTTGAAATCTGCACTGCCAATAACGGCGCTGATCAGGGCGAAGACCACGCCAGGCGATGGTGGGAAAACCGCTACAATGTTTCATACAACCAGTCGCGCGTTTTCGATCAGGGCTCCTTTGTCGACACTATCGAAGTCGCTACTACGTGGGACAAAGTCGAAGAACTCTACGATGCGCTCCGCAAAGCCGTTGTCGCCGAACACGCATTCATCATGGCTCACTTCTCTCACGCCTACGTGCATGGCTGCTCGATCTATTTCACAACCGTCGGCCGTGGCAAAAACGAAGAAGACGCGCTTCGTGTCTACCGCACAATCTGGGATGCCGCTATGGCCGAATGCCTCAAACATGGCGCGACAGTCACTCACCACCACGGCGTCGGACTCCACAAAGCCCCATATTTCCAGAAGGAAATCGCTGCCTTTTCCCCACTCTACCAGGCTATCAAGGACTATCTCGACCCCAATAACATACTCAATCCCGGCAAAATGGGACTCAAATAAATACACTCGTATCAACCCCGCGTAAAAGACGCGGACAGAATACAACCTGTGAGGAACGACCCTTGGCAAGCAACTACGCTAAAGACATCACATACTGCACATACTGCGCCAAAATGTGCAGATTCAGTTGTCCGACGACTAACGCGGAATTCCGTGAGACCGTCACACCGACCGTCAAAATGAATCTCTTGCAGCTCATGCGTAACGGCACCATCGACTTCACTCCGGAAGTTGCCGAGATTTTCTATCACTGCACCGGCTGCCGCTCATGCCGATCCTACTGCAAACACCGTACCGATGTGCCGGCCATACTCGAATTCGCCCGTAGCCTCGCCGTGGCTCGCGGACTCGAACCTGAAGCCATAACATCGCTCATGCGTGTCTTCGCCGAGTCTCGAAACCCATTCGGCGACGATCTCAAGGAAAAACTTGCCTCCATAAAGGCAGAACGCTACATCAACAAATCCGCCGAAATCCTCTACTTCCCCGGATGCGTCACCCTAAACGACGATCCGGCGCTCGCGTCGAAGATCGTCACCGTACTCGAAAAATGCGGTGCCGATTTCGCGGTCTATGGCAATGCCAACCAGTGCTGCGGCATCCCCGCCCTGCTCGCCGGCGACAAAAACTCTTTCGCCGCCAACGCTAAAGAGCTTGCCAAAGTGTTAAATTCCTATAAAACAATCATAAGCGGCTGCCCCGCTTGCCTGGCAACCTTCTCCGAAAAATACGAAGACGCTGGTGCCACAATCACGGCAAAAATCATGCACATCACCGAATACGCCGCAGACAAAGCCGACACAGGCCGCCTTCAGTTCCTCAAAAAATCAAAAGAAAAAGTCATGTACCACGATCCATGCTACATGACAAAATACCTCGGCGTCGTCGAGTCGCCCCGCGCTCTGCTCGACAAGGTTTACTATCACGACAATATCCTCGAATTCAGCCAGTGCAGAGATAAAACCTACTGCTGCGGCGGCGGTGGCCTCTACAGCATCACCGCCGAAGAAGCATCGAAAGCCATCACCAACGAACGGCTCGGAGAATTCCGCGAACAAAAACCCGACATGCTCATCACTTCCTGCCCCTCATGCGAACGCGCCTTCCGCAAGGCTGACCCGTCAATCAAGGTCAAAGACGTCATCGACGTCCTTCTCGACTGCCTGCAATAGACTTATGTTATTGTGATTATCGGATAAGAACCCGGAGGTTGGATTCTATGCAAAATAAATATGAAACTCTAAGAACAGTTTCAAAAATATTGAAAGTTTTTGGTTATATAATAATTGTAACAGGTATGATTTATGGACTTTTCATTATTGCTTCAACTGCAAACGCACAACAAAATCTTCAACAAATGCCGGGAATAGGCCATCTATTCGGATTCATAATGATGTTTAACGCATCTGTTTTTGGCATATTAACAATAGGTTTTTCAGAAATGATAATGCTATTTATAGATATTGAGGACAATACACGCAGGACTTATGACCTTATGGCCGAAAAAACAATTACCACTCAGAATGAGTGCTAATGATGAGTAGCAGTTTTAAGTAAAACCTAGTAGATATTAACTTATTTAACCAGAAAATTTATTTTGAAACAAAACCAAACCATGACTGAAAACTTTCGAACAAAAATGGTAGTCAACCCTCGCGCCGCCAACGGTCGCACCGGCAAACACTGGGAACGAATCGCCTCAGAAATCCGGACGCACCTGCCGGAATTCGACGCGGAATTCACCCGCGGTCCCGGCGACGCTGGCCGCATCGCCCGCGAAGCGCTCCATGCCGGCTACGAAATGATAGTCGCAGTCGGCGGCGATGGCTGTATCAATGAAACAGTAAACGGCTTTTTCGAAAACGGCAAACCCATACGCCCCGATGCGGTACTCGGGGTACTCCCGCGCGGCACCGGAGGCGACTTTCGAAAAACAATCGGCATCTCAAAAGAAATCGACGACTGCGCGCGCTCTCTCTCGGGCCGCACCACAATTTCATGCGATGCGGGCGACGCGATTCTCCACAATCACGACGGTAAGCCAGTCCACCACAATTTCATCAATATCCTCGACTTCGGAATGGGCGGCGAAGTCGTCCACAAAGTCAACCATACCACAAAAATCTTCGGCGGTTTCGCCTCATTTCTCATCGGCACCCTTCGCGCGCAGGTATCCTACCGCAATCAGGATGTACGCATCGTGATCGACGGCAAAGACCTCGGCAACCGGAAAATCAAGAGTGCCGTCATCGCCAACGGCCAGTATTTCGGCGGCGGCATGCGCGTCGCGAAAAACGCCAGGCTCGACAGCGGTTTTTTCGAATTCATCGTCATTGGCGACTGGACCATGACAGAATCATTCGCAAACACGAAAAAGTTTTATTCGGGCGACATCATCGACAGCTCTCCGAAAGTCGAATATTACCGCGCCCGGGAGATTTTCGCCGAAGGCGCGGGAAGAGTACTTATCGACATGGACGGCGAACAGCCCGGCAGTCTTCCCCTGACGGTAAAAATCCTCCCCTCCGCAATCCGTCTGAAAATTCCAGACTCTGGCGTATGAACTATCTATAATTGTAACCGTTAACGGAAATTAAGCGAGCAGGGAAGGTAGCGGATGTGCGGCGGCGGGGTCTGGAGACCCCGCACAACATCAATAAGTCTCATTTTTCTGTCGTTTCTCGAAAGAAGAATTCCCATGCGACCATTATTGGTTATCCTTTTCGGTTTGCAACCCGGTATTATGCGAAGACATTATGAAAACCAAGATTCAGAGGGTAGCCACGTATGCCAATATTCGCAGGCGCACTATTAATTCACTGCTTTCAGGGGAAACTTTTGGACACGAGCAAAAACGTCTTTTGTAAAGCCGATTCTTATGCAGTTTGAGTTTTTTCGATTTCAATTCAAATATAAAAATTGATAACGTCCCAGAGGTCTATGTTTATGACAATCAAAGAGGTTTCGCGCGTTTATACTGAATATCAATAGAAATTACCTACCGCTGTGGATAGCACAATTTAACAGTAACTTGGAGAATAAGTTAAGTATATAAAGATTTTCCTGATTACCCCTAATACTCAGAGAAGCGAAGCATGGAGGAAGTACATGGCG
>CAZQSL010000069.1:0-19005 GCA_964595945.1 uncultured bacterium | reverse complement strand
GGACTCACGACAGGATGACACGATACCGGTTTTTAGACAGGGCGCCATTACCACCATTTCCGTCCGCCTGCGTCCTTACCGCATGGAGCCTGTCACTGAAAGACTTACGGTGAAAATACCCGACGATGCGCCTGAGGGTGACGCGGTCATACTCGTATATTCCGGTGTGCGCGAACTCCCCGTTTTTTCGCCCGACGAAGTCCTGATCGAACTCGACTCTCCCGATGAAGAAGTCCGCAAAACCGACGAACAGCTCATCGACGAAAATCTCGCCGCAGATGAGTCTTATGACGAGATGATCGCTGATTTGACCGAACGTATCCCCAACAATGTGCTCGTAGCCGAGTTTGCCTCAATCGACGACGAAGACGCGCCCGATCTTTCCGGGCTTCCCTCTGCCGGCAGGCTCAGGGACAAGTCGAAGCGTGGAGATGCAGGCAATAACGTATTTCGCAAAACAACCCGGTGGTATCTGGCCGGCGACTCCGCCATTCATATCAGAATTGCTGCCAGCGGTTCTGATTCGTACACGCAAAGCGATAGCTTCAAGCAGGGAAGCATCGAAAAATCCAGTATCAGGCTGCTCGACAGGCTCAGACATGTGGAAAATGGCAATAAATGATATTTCGGAGATAATCAAATGACACAAAACAGTACACCGCTTGTAGTGGTAGTCATGGGCAGCGACTCTGACCTGAAGGATATGGCCGGGTGCATGGAAACTCTCGAAGAATTCGCTATCCCCCATGAAGTCTATATCGCATCTGCGCACAGGACCCATGACTATCTGAAGGAAATCATCACAAGATTCGACGCCGGAGGCGGCAGGGTGGTGATAGCTGCTGCTGGCGGCGCGGCGCATCTGCCGGGCGTAGTGGCCGCTCTGACTACACTTCCGGTCGTGGGCGTGCCGATGAATTCCAAAATGATCGGGCTCGACTCACTGCTTTCCATCGCGCAGATGCCTCCCGGTATGCCGGTTGCTTCCATGGCGGTTGCCGGAGCTAAAAACGCCGCGCTCTTCGCCGCCCAGATACTTGCCACATCCGACCCGGAAATGCGTGAGCGCTATGTCGCCTTTCGCGCCGGACAGGCAGCCGCCGTCATCGAAAAATCATGCCACCTCGCTGAAAAGGGGTTCCGGAATTACTCGTCCTGATTATCGTGGTTATAATCATAACATATAAGGAGTTGCGAAATGATCGAACGTTACACAGTCGAGCCGATGAAATCCATCTGGTCCGAACAAAACAAATTCCAGAAATGGCTCGACATCGAAATAGCGGTATGCGAAGCCTGGAATGCAGCAGGAAAAATCCCCGATGACGCACTCGCCGACATCAAGACCCGCGCGGCGTTTACCGTCGACAGAATAGGCGAAATAGAAAAAGTCACGGATCACGACGTGATCGCGTTCCTGACCAATGTGGCGGAAAATGTCGGCCCGTCGTCGCGATTCGTACACATGGGCATGACCTCGTCGGACGTGCTCGATACGGCGCTCGCCATTCGCATGAAAGAGTCAGCTGGCGCCATCATTGCCGAGGTCGAACGCGCGATGGAAATCCTGCTCCGCCGCGCTCTCGAACACAAGCAAACCGTCATGGTAGGCCGCACTCACGGCATCCACGCAGAACCCATGACATTCGGACTCAAGCTCCTGCTCTGGTATGACGAAATGCGCCGCAACCGTGACCGCCTCGTCAAGGCCCGCGAAGGCATTTCTTTCGGAAAAATCTCGGGCGCGGTCGGCACTTATTCCAATCTCCCCCCGGATATCGAAGCCGATGCCCTCTCGCGCGTCGATCTTTCCGTGGCTCCAGTGGCCACACAGGTCATCCAGCGTGACCGTCACGCGGACTTCATGTCCGCACTCGCCATACTCGGCGGCACTATGGAAAAGATCGCAACTGAAATACGCAATCTCCAGCGCACCGACATCCGCGAAGTCGAAGAGTATTTCGCAGCCGGCCAAAAAGGCTCGTCCGCCATGCCGCACAAGCGCAATCCCATCACTTGCGAACGCGTCGCGGGTCTCGCGCGCATCCTGCGCGCCAATGCGCTCACCTCCGTCGAAAACATGGCTCTCTGGCACGAGCGCGACCTCACTCATTCGTCCGTCGAGCGTGTCATCATCCCTGACTCTTGTATCCTTGCCCATTATATGCTGCTCAAGATCAACCGTATCCTCGACAAACTCCTCGTCTATCCCGACCGCATGATCGAAAATCTCAACCGCATGAAAGGCCTCATCTTCTCCCAGCGCGTACTCCTCGCTCTCGTCGACAGGGGTATCACCCGCGAAGACGCTTACCTGCTCGTGCAGCGCAATGCCATGAAGGTCTGGTCGACCATGACCAGCTTCAAAGACCTGCTCCTCGCCGACGAAGATGTCACAAAAGTACTCGCTCCCGCGGACCTCGACGAATTGTTCGATATCACATATTTCCTTCGCCATCTGGATATCATCTATGCCAGGTTCTATAAGTGAAGTGATGGCATGGTTTCTTTAGAGGCAGAAATCCCTCGGATATGAAAGCCGCCCACTGATTACAGTGAGGCTTAGGGAAAGGAAAAGACAAATGGCAACACTCTTCGAAGGAGGAGGCCGTGTCATCCGCTCGACGGACAATCCGCCCGCATACACTATCACCTTTTCCAGCGAAGCCACGGTATATGACTCCACCCCGCGCCCCGCATTCGCATCCAAGGCCGAAGCACGCGCAGTCACTACTTACCGCCTGCATCGCCTGCTCAACACCAATTCAGTCCCCGCGGCTTTTGTCACCCGTAAAGACACATCCACTCTCGAAAGCGTCACAGTCGAAACCCTGCCTTTCACCGTTACTTGCCGCAGCCACGCAACAGGTTCGTTCGCCACGCGCTGCAAGTCCACTGCCGGCCTCGAACTGCCAGTCGCCACTGTCGAATTCACCATAGGCAGAAAACGCCCGCAGCCGCATCCCCCCGTCACCACGGACACGCTACCTTTTCTCACTACTATTACGGACGGCATGATCAAGCTCATACAGTCCCGCACGCTCATCGCCTCGTCGATCATCTCCCAGTATCTCGCCTCTGCCGGATACGTGCTCGCTGAAATTCAATTCGAATTCGCGCGAGATGAAAAAGACTTTCTACTGATCTTCAGCGAAATATCACCAGAAACACTCAAGGCATGGAAAATGAGCGATTACGAAAAAATCGACCGTGCCGCATTCATGCGCGAAGTTGGCATGGACGAAAAATCATACACCGATTTCGCCAACCGCATCGGAAGCTGAAACGCAACCGGTTTTCACACCACGCGGCCCCTGCGCCGCAAGACAACGAAAGGCACGCAATGCAAATGACATATATCGACGAAGACCACTCGGACAAAATGCACGAAGAGTGCGGAGTGTTCGGCATCGCCGCCGACAACTGCGATGTCGCCCGCCTGACATATTTCGGCCTCTTTTCACTACAGCACCGCGGGCAGGAAAGCGCGGGCATCGCAGTCCAGACAGGCTCCGAAATCACCTGTCACAAGGATATGGGGCTCGTATCACAGATATTCAACGAAACTTATCTCAATCTCCTCAAGGGCCGCATAGCGATAGGGCACGTGCGTTATTCGACCACCGGCGCGAGTGTCTACCGCAACGCCCAGCCAATCACTATCGCGGACCGCTGGAATATCGCGCTCGCTCACAACGGCAATCTCGTCAACAATGCTACCATCCGTGAAAAGCTTGAAAACGAAGGCATCATATTCACCTCGACCACAGACAGCGAAACGATGGCCGAAGTCATCGCGCGCGGCACGGCCAACTCGATCGAAGGCGCCATTATCAAGTGTATGGAAACCATGCAGGGCGCATTCAGCACAATCGTACTCGCGGAAGGCCGCATCTACGCATTTCGCGACCCCAACGGCATCCGCCCCCTCAGCCTCGGCCGCATCAATCACTCAGGCTATGTGGTCGCGTCCGAATCATGCGCCTTCGACATCATTGGCGCAGAACTCATCCGCGATGTCGACCCGGGCGAACTCGTCGAAATCACACCCGAAGGCATCCGCACCGTCCACAAAATGGATCGCAACCATGACGCACTCTGCGCATTTGAGTTTATCTACTTCGCCCGTCCGGACAGCATCATCAGCGGCCGACGGCTTTACACCGCACGCAAGATGATGGGCAGGCTCCTCGCGTCTCAGTCTCCCATCGAGGCGGATATCGTCATGTCCATCCCCGACTCCAGCACTCCTGCCGCGATTGGATACGCCGAAGCGTCAGGCATCCCATACCAGGAGGGCCTGATCAAAAACCGCTATGTCGGCCGCACATTCATAGCTCCCGAACAGCGCCTCCGCACGATGGGCGTCCGTATGAAACTCAATCCCATCCGCGAAAATATCGAAGGCAAACGCATAGTGCTCGTCGACGACTCGATCGTCCGTGGCACGACAAGTTCCAAGATCGTATCGCTGTTGCGCGAAAACGGCGCGAAGGAAGTCCACATGCGCGTCAGTTCCCCTCCCATTACCCATCCCTGTTTCTACGGTATCGACATGGCCAAAACGACCGAACTCATCGCAGCCACTCACTCGATCGACGAAATCGCCGAAAGCCTCGGGTGTGACTCGCTTCATTATCTCAACATCGAAAACCTCGTCGCCGCCTCCGGATTGCCTCTCAAGAGCCTCTGCCTTGCCTGCTTCAACGGCGACTATCCAATTTTCATCCCGAGGCAGCTCGATCTCGCCAACAAGATGGCATACGAGCCCGAAGGAGAGCAGCCGGAATAGTATCGCGCCGCAATGTTCCCCGTAGCGATGAGACTATCGGAATTGTCTTTTGTGGAAATACACTATTTATAGTTGCGCGAGGCTCCGGGGGCAATCTCCCTCCCTGTAGCCTTGCGTATCTCGTGCCATATATGATAGTCAAGGGGGATCGTGTTGCGGTCGAAAAAAATGGCAAATCGGCGCCCAATTATGTCGATTGGAGACTAAAATGTAACAAAAACGTATTTTTTTGCATTTTGCGGGTCAAAGAGATTGACATTCGCAAAAAGGGAGACGATAATATGTAATACAAAAGAGGACACGATGAGCGTCCATCGAGTCTATCATTTATACGGGTGAGGTCAGCATGAAAAACATCAACGACATATTCGGCAGCATGGTATTCAATGACAGGGTGATGAAGGAACGGCTTCCAAAGGACACATACAAATCGCTGAAAAAGACCATTCAGAACGGGAAAGTGCTGGATAGCGCTCTCGCAAATATCGTAGCCAACGCGATGAAGGACTGGGCTATCGAAAAGGGCGCCACACATTTCACCCACTGGTTCCAGCCGATGACAGGCATCACCGCCGAAAAACACGACAGCTTCATCTCGCCGACACCGGACGGTGGCGTCATTATGGAATTTTCCGGCAGCGCTCTCGTAAAAGGCGAGCCGGACGCATCGTCATTCCCATCGGGCGGACTTCGCTCTACCTTCGAGGCAAGAGGCTATACAGCCTGGGACCCGACTTCTTATGTCTTCGTCAAGGACGACACGCTCTGTATCCCGACTGCTTTCTGCTCATACAGTGGAGAAGCGCTCGACAAAAAAACGCCTCTTCTTCGATCCAACGACGCCCTCAACAAACAGGCCCTGAGAGTGCTCGCAGTCTTCGGCAAGCAAGATGTTTCAAGAGTCGTCGCGACAGTTGGCCCCGAGCAGGAGTATTTTCTCATTGACAAGGCTCTGTATGGCAAACGCAAGGACCTGATGTATTGCGGAAGGACTCTTTTCGGCGCGAAGCCCCCGAAAGGGCAGGAGATGGAAGATCACTATTTCGGCATTATCAAGCCGAGAGTGTCAGCGTTTATGAAAGAACTCGACGCAGAGTTGTGGAAGCTTGGCATATCCGCGAAAACGGAACACAACGAAGTCGCCCCCTGTCAGCATGAGCTTGCCCCGATATTCGCCACCACCAACATCGCTTGCGACCACAACCAGCTTACAATGGAACTGATGAAAAAAATCGCCGGTACACAGGGACTCGCATGTCTCCTCCACGAAAAACCCTTTGCCGGCATCAATGGTAGCGGCAAGCACAACAACTGGAGTATCTCCACCGATACGGGTATCAATCTTCTGGAGCCGGGCGATGATCCGCAGGACAATGCTCAATTCCTCCTTTTCCTCTGCGCCATGCTCAAGGCTGTCGACGACTACCAGGACCTCCTCCGTGTTTCTGTGGCAAGCGCCGGCAACGATCACCGCCTGGGCGCAAGCGAAGCCCCCCCGGCCATCGTGTCGGTTTTCCTCGGCGATGATCTGACCAAAATCCTCGACGCTATCGAAAACGATGTCCCTTACAACAGGGAAAACATCGGCAAGATCAAGATCGGAGTGGATGTATTACCCACATTCCCCAAAGACACCACTGACAGAAACAGGACATCGCCATTCGCCTTCACTGGCAACAAGTTCGAATTCCGAATGCTTGGCTCCGAATTCTCCGTAGCCGGTCCCAATATCATTCTCAACACAATCGCTGCCGAGGCGCTCTGTGAATTCGCCGACGAACTCGAAAATGCCAAGGATTTCAACGAAACCCTTAACGCCCTCATCAAAAACACCATCAAAAAGCACCGAAGGATCATCTTCAATGGCAACAACTATGCTGACGAGTGGGTGATCGAAGCGGAACGCAGAGGCCTGCTCAATCTGATGACCACACCGGATGCCCTTCCGCATTTCGTCGCTGACAAAAATATCCAGCTCTTTACCAAACACAAGGTTTTCACAGCGGAAGAGATGCACTCCAGACTCGAAATCCTCTTTGAAAACTACTGCAAGACCATCAATATAGAGGCGCTCACCATGCTTGACATGGTCAAAAAGGAAATTGTCCCCGCAGCCTGTTCTTATATCAAGGACCTCAGCGAAACCGCTCTTTCCAAAAAAGCCGTGTCGCCCGGCATCAGTATCGAACTCGAAAAATCCATCATAACAAAGCTTACTTCTCTCTCCGAGACAATCTTCGATACCGCCCGGAGACTCGAAGGAGAGCTCGACGCCGCTAACTGCATGGACTCGCTGCATGAACGTGGCGGATACTATCGCAAAGTCGTCATGCAAAGCATGGCGGAAATGCGCGCGGCAGCCGACGAAGTCGAAGCATTGGTTGGAGAGAAATACTGGCCTTATCCCACATACGCGCAACTGCTGTTCAGCGTATAACACATAACTGATTGACCTGATGTCACAAAGCCGCTTGGCGCAGGGCGCAATCCGCGCTCCATCGAGCGGCTTTGTCGTTGCAGGAGTATCACTGTTTGTCTCTAATTCGGATGGAGCGCGAGCTCAAGGTGAGCATTTGTGTTGTGATTTAGTTCTCCACCAAACCTTTCCTGATTACCCCTGAAACTCAGATAGTCAAGAGCAAAATTCTTCGCTTCGCTCAGAATGACAGGCATTTTTGCGAATCAGTTCAAAGTGCGCGAGGTTTGTTGTCAGACTGTATTCATTCTTTTTGATTGCTGTTTATGTTGTCATTCTGTACGAAGCGAAGAATTTTGGTAACCGTTCACGGAATACTCGCGGAGAACCTTTTTTGCAAAAAAGGGGGTCTCCATGCTCTTGTCGTGAACGCTTACGAATTTTGTTTGCCACTTTCACATTATACGAATAATTATTTGAATTTCCCAACCGGAAAAACCTTTTCGACAAAAAGGTTTTCCGCCTAAATAAATGAGGAGGCTCTTTACCCGGCGCTTTGGCGCACCGGAGAGCCTCCCCTAATTTTCCATGTGGATTACTTCATTGTCTGGCTTGTTTTTTAGCCTGATTTTTGTTGCACGTCTGGACAGCTTCGATGAGCTGCCGGTTGATCATCTGCTGTGCCTCGCTGTTGGCGACAATCCTGTCCTTGAGCGCGTCAACGGTGCCGGCGACCTTTTCCATCGCCTCGTGGTTGCTTGTGACAATGCTCTGGAGCGACTCGACAAGCCGGTCATTGGTCTCGCGCCGCTCCTTCATCACGGAGTCAAGCGACTGTATCTGTATCTGCAAGAATGCATCTTTGTCCGAAAGCCGCTTTTCAAAAGAATCAATCAACTTGGGGAAAAGGCCCTTGAAGATGCCAAGCATGGTGACAATCAGTGTGAGAAGTATTCCCCCAAGCTGAACGAGCAGGTTGTCTTGCATAGATGCATTCCTCCATTGCATTCGAGAAAAGTGATAGTTGGTCCAAAAGTCATCCTTTCAGTATAACCCGGGTTGCGTCATACAATGCCGCGAGAATATGACGGCGGGGGCACGAAGCCCCGCCCCCCTGCACGTCAAAACACGGTGCTAACAGGCCGCATATCCCGGAAACGCACTTATGATACCCGCCAATACGGGAATCAGTACAATCATATCGCCCACCCCGGTATACACACATGGACTTGTCGCGAAATGACTGCCGCTGCGAGGTTGCCTTATTGCCAGTCTTCCGCGTGTTGGCCGCCCAGTTTCATATCATCAGGCACATTCCTTCGCATGAGCCTTGACACGCACAGTATGAGGAGCAACCCGGTGATAGTTGTTTCCTTTCTGTCCATGTATTTCTATAAAATCATTCGGATGCCGCGGATTGCGGCAATTTGTCAGCATGGAATAACCGGTGGTAGCGGACTATGACCTGTTCGTGAAATAGGCGTCGCACATAACGGCTATGTCGAAGGTGATAACTTGCCCTGATGGAATGGTGTTAGTAGTGTTGTTGGTGAACTTAATGCTGTATCCATAACAGTTTGTCTGTAATGCAACAATACTATATGCTCCAACGGATACAATACCACCCATGAAATAGTGTACTTTCATGTCGTCAGGCATAAGGTCGGTAGTTATCTCTCTGGATGCACCGGGAGCCATGTCGTAGCACAGGTTAATTGTGAAATGCACATTTCTTACAATCCATTTGTGCGCATCTGTGTCCACCCTTGAATACTTGAAATCTGCCGCATGCGGAACTATGGAAATGCCATCATTATCTGTAATAACATCAGAAGTTGTGGCGTGGAGAACTGAAACGTTACCGGCGCTGGCGTTGAATCCATCCACGAGGAAACCCACGTCAGTCATGTTTATCATTCCGTCGCGGTTGAAGTCGCAGTCTCCAGCGAATATCCTGTTGCCAAAACTATCGTAGCCAAGATCGGTGTTCCATGCGTCACGTGCCTCGGTGCCAGCAAAGGAATATGTACCGGCCGCAAGTCCGAGTACGGCGTTGATCGTGCTTTCAGCATCCGCAGCCAGCGTGAAATTTTCACGTCCGATCAGTATGATTTTGTTGTAGTTGCACACAACTCCCGATGATTTGTAGCGGGGCTGGAACGCGATTCTGAAGGGAAGTCTGGAGTTTATCGCATTGCAAAGTTCTGCTGGTGTGTAATCTCCGGCGGCAAGTGTAACCGTGTAAGGAGTGCCATTATACGTTAATGCCAATATGTTGGCGCTGTCCGTGAGCGTAAATGAAGAGGCTTCCACCGTCCCCAGGACATGGGGTGCTGCTGTGAAAAAAGCGTAAGACATATATTCCATTTCCGTGTCATCAATAGAGCCATCCTTGTTTACGTCACACATGAGAGCGGGAATGTCGGAGAATTCTTCTGAACACCTTTGCAGATAATTGCCTTGCCCCATCATATCAGAAATGGTATAACCGTCGACGCTGAGTTTTTTGGCGGCATCGCTGGCCGACTTCACGGATGGATTCACCCTGCCTGCGTTTTTACCAGCCTGATTGGCCGTAGCGCCAGTCGTAATCTTAAGCGGCTGCGTGTCACTCGCGACGTGGAGATTTGAGAAATTGGCGGTAGACTGCTGTGAAACAAGGATGTCACAGCCGCCACCTGAAGAGAAACCGCTGCCTCTTGTTACTATTCCTATCCCGGTGCGCCCATCGTTGTTGGTTGCGCCACCTCTGAAATAACCGCCTACAACGACATTCTTGTTTGAAGTGCCGTCGATAGCGGTTATGTCTACATAGGCCCCATAAATGGGGTGTGCTTCAGCAAGACTGGCGCTATGAGCACTGATATGTAAAAAATTGAGTGAAAAAATTCCGGTATTGTGTGTTTCTGATGATTCATTGTAGGCGAGAAGTACATTCTGAGTTTCGTCCATCGTTCCTAGTGAATGTCGTGTAGTGGATGATTCACCAACGAGGTCTGACATGGTCGGTACAACGCTGCTGCCGCCGCCGTGGATGGATGAATCGAGAAGGTGAGCGCCGAGTGTGATGTTTTCGCCTACGTCTTCAGGGATTGCAAGGGCAGCATTATTTGTAGCAGTATGTTGGGCTGTGTGCCATGTGTCGGACACGTTAAGGAGTTTTACCCATTTATAGTATGGCGCTCCGGTATCTGTTACACTATCGTCCCAACCATAAAGTGCACCGTCGCTTTCAACGTATCGGATGTCTTTGTCTGTTGCAGTTGAAGGCAGATCTGAAGCGCTGTTAACAGGTTCTTTCCAGTTGCCCGCACCACTGCCGCCGCCGTGGATGGATGCGTTGGCGACGTGCGCGCCGAGTGTAGTGTCGCCGCCGACTGCGCCGGTGATTGCGAGCGAGTTGTTGAATGTTGAATTGTGCGCGGCGTGGATGGATGAATCCTGGACGTGCTCTGTAAGTGTGGTTTTGCTGCCGACGTTGCCGGAAGATAGAGCTATCTGGGAGTCCTGGTGTCTGTAGCTGGCATCGGTCGAGAGATTGCCGTGCTGGCTGGCAGTGATTGTGCCTGCGAGGTTAGACACTGTAAGAGCATCGGCTCCGCCCGCTGAATGGCTCGAAGCATGATGTGAAACCTGGCCGGCGCCTGCCTCGATGCTGTCGACTCTGCTGTCGAGAGCTGTGATGACGGATTCGAGCGATGATGGCGATCCGTTATATGTGACGTCGATGTCTTCGTCATTGTGGCGGTGAGCGCCTTTGGTTTTGTTGCCGATGCCGACGCGGCTCTCGAAGCCTGTGTCGGAGCCTGCCGCGACAATGTTATTATTGCGGATGTCAGTGAGTGTGCCGCCTGCGTCCTGAATGGCAATGCCGATGTAGAAATGATTGCTTCCAGGAGTGCCCAGACTGCTGCCGGTGATGGTGGATACGGAGAAAGTGCCTTCCAGTTTTCTGAGAGTCCATTTGGTTTCGTAAAAATTGACAGGATCGATGCCGGCGGGAAGTGCCGCGATGTGTTCGGTTGCGCCTTCGACCTCATCCTCGCAGACATCGAGATACCACAAGCCGGGTCCAGAAGGGAAAGTGATGTCTGGGGTTGGCTGGCTCGATGCCGCGATGTCGGAGGCGAGTTCGATTTTGAGGCCGGCGACCCAGATATCTCCAGCCTTGATCGTGGGGTTGGCAACTGAGCCGGTGAGCTTGAAGCCATCGAGGGGGGCGCCGTTGCCGAGGAAATCGCACACTGCGCGGCGAATGGTGTTTTTGCTGGCGCGCTGTGCGTAGTTGAGATGGGTGTCCATGACGGGAACGCCCGGTTTCCACTTGAGTTCGGAATAGTTTTTATTTTCTGCAAAAAGTTCGTCTGTTTTTTTAGCCATTGGTTATCGGACCTCGCTTTCGTTGGTTTGCCCTGATGCGGCGGAAATGTTCTTTTCGATTTTTGAGACGGCGTCGCGAAGGAATATGCTGACGAGTCCGGTGGCTGCGAGTTGAGTGGCCTGCTCCGGAGTCATTGCTCCCTGAGCGCAGGCGGCCCCTGCGCCGATGACGGCTGTTACGCCAGCCCAGAAGGTTTTGGACTTGATGAGTTTTTTGAAATTCATGGGAATGCTCTCCTTGATTTTGAATTTTGAACTGAGCTATCGGCCACTGCCGAGCGAAGGGAATCCATGTTGAAGTTTTTCCCGGGACAGGATTTTGAGTAGCTTTCTTTTGCGAGCTTGCGCTGCATCTCGCCGTGACCTGATATCGCGGTTTTGGGATCGAGCTGATAGGTTTTGCAGAGCAGTTTGAGAAGTGTAGTGAGATTGTCGACCTGATTCTGGGTGGGAAAATGTTTGTCGAAGTCACCTATGAGGCATACGTGGATGGAATTGGCGTTGGCGTATTTGCAGCCATTGGAGACTTTTTCTTTTGGCCAAATACTGTCGATGCGGCCATCGGCGGAGAAGACGGGCTTGCGTGTGGCGTATGAGTTGTATGAGAGGAAGCCGTTGCAGATCACGAAGTGATAGCCGGGGGCTTTCCAGCCGTTTCCTGCTGGTTTGGGAGCCGTGTGCCACTGCACAATGACATCGCCATCACCCCAGTTCGATACGGAATGATGGATGATGATGTTGCTGATTTTCCGGCCTTTGGGTATGGTGGCGGAAGATGGTGTAGCAGGCATTTCGAGCCTCCTTCGATGATACGATGTTTTTGCGCCGGATCAGACGCGTTTGACCGTGATACGCAGGATGCGCTCAAGGTTGAATTCATTGCTTTTTACGATCGGACCGTGTGCGACATGGTTGAATAGGGTAACTGATCCGAGCTTGTCAGGAGGAATAGGGCCGGTGAGATCGATTTCGGGATCATCCGTAACGGAGACAAGGCCAAATTGGCGGAATGTGCCGATAGCTTCATCTGCATTAAAAAGCGCACGGACATCAATAGTGGAAGTTGGCACTTCGGAAAATGTACCGGTGATGGTGTTCCAGTATGAAATCTTCACGGAAGCCACACTTCTGGGAACAGGAATATCGGAAATGGTCTTGTAAGGGTCAGGCGCAGGATTTGCGCTGTCCCAATCCGGTGATCCGTCTCCCATTACCCATTGCGTGATGGGCAATGCGCTGTCAATGCCGCCGATGAGGCCGGCAACAAGATTGAGACCTTGTTCGGTAACGATATTTTGCCCCTGCTGGATAACATGCGAACGTCCATCGAGATAATGTGCGATGTCGATATAATGGCCCTCGATAGAGAACGCTGTTTTAGGTGATGCTAAATGAGTGGAGTGCGCCATAGCCATGGTTCTTCACCAGTTGTCCTTTCTGTAGATAGTAGTGTCCATGCCGGGTCGTACGGAGCCCATGTGGGACGCTGACCATCGGCACATCTTGTGATGAGCCAGTTGTTCCACAACAGGTCCGGGATGTCCGGGCGCGAATCGGAAATCGAGGATTCCTCGGAATTAAGGGTATGCAATTCAAGGATAACATCCATGCCTGCGGGGACCCACATCCTGAGTATTCGCTCCAGTTTTTTTCTGATTTTCAAAAACATGTCGTAGTCATAAGTGACCTTGACTTTCACCGATACAACATCAGGATCGATGGCGCCGCCGATCATGTAATCGACCGTATCTCTGGAAGTCCCCATGTTTTTTGCGGTATTCGGGTCTGATATGTCCACAGTGGTGCTTTCGAGCATATTGGTTGTCATAATGTTACGATTGTAGCGAATGACATCGACTTCCCAGTTCATGATGCTCCGGATGAGATTGACAAGACCTTTTGCAGTGCCTTTTCGTCGATAGATCGCGACGGCATTCTTGATTTCCGAGCGCTGCCGTAATGCAGGGATTTCACGGTTGTGGATCCAGCCGACATTCCATGCAAGCTGTTCGAGGAGATCGTCACGGATTTCATTCGCATTGGAGAGATCGAAAAGCGTGCTTTGCGTGAGACGGAATTTTTCGAGTGTGAAGGCTATGATGGCCAAAAAACGGAACAGTTCATACGTTTCGTCATTTCGTCCATAGATTGCGGGCAGATTATCATAAAGCTTGTTTTGATAATCATAAAGCTCGTCGTGCATGATGCGTCCCTGGCTGGCACCTTTTTCAAACTCAAGCCATTCGCTGGAGGTGGCATCCTGATTGAAAACACGATAGTAGTTGATGACACCATTAGCCGGCGTGCTTTTCATTTGCCCTGAAGCCAAACCATCGACATGGTCGATGAAACTGGAAGACAGGATGGCGTCAGGGTTGCCGGGATCTATTGTTTCATCGAATATCCTGTCGCCGTCATCGATGGAAGCGGGATAGTCCCTCGTTTTTCGAGTGACCACGACACGGCTGGCACTCGGCAGATTATCCCATGCCACTATTATGTTATTGGCAAAATCATGTGATAGCTGCATGCGATTTCTCCTTATCCCTTAATCATAGAAAATACTGTTGCGAAAACAGGGACTATATTGAGCAGGTCGCCGGAAGCGTTGAATGCTGCCATCTTTGACTTATACTGATCTACGCGTGATACTGTTGCTTGCGAATAATCAGGTATATTGCGAGCATACAAGTGATTGTTTCCGGCAGGAGGAATTGTGACTTCACCAACTTTGATATTTCCCTGTGGTACGGCTGGCGCAACCGGATCATTATGAGGAGCGAACTTGAAAATAGCAGAATATGGAAAATCCTGAAGCGTGACGCCAGGGCTGTAGAATTCTCCCTTAAGCGATGCCGAACCGAGCGCGAGCGAAATAAATGAGTCGTAATCATAGCGACGGTTGGAATAGCTAACCGGAGAATACTGAAGGAGCGAAACCGTAACGTCTTCAGGGGCAATGACATCGGACGTAAATACAGGGACGGGAGCGCCAAGATCATATCTGAATGCGGTTGCATCAAGAGTCCTGTAGTCAATTGGAGTCAGTGGCGGCACAGTGATACCAGCCGATTCGGCGTTCAGAATAGATCTCAAACCATCGAGACCATCGCCGCCCCAGAGGGTGATTCCGGCGGGAAGATTGTCTGTGCCAACAAATGTATAATCGGATGACGCAGATTGATAACTGACAGGTTTGCTGAAAACCTTGAACATCTTTCTCCGATATTTACCGGGTACTCCACTGTCACTGACATGGCTTTCCGGCCATACATCGAGTAAACAGCTTGAATGCATGCCAATTGTTTCGAGATCGAAATCCGGACCCGGCACAAGTATGGTGCCGCGAATGAAACTATCCACTCCTAATGGGAAATTCATTAGCATTGAATATATATCCGAACTTCCGTCGAACAGCGCTGAGGTCCCGCTGGCAAGCGAAGTCGAATCGGAAAATACTGTTGGAAGACCAGACGGCAGAACGTGCATTTTCGACATGAGAAACGAACATCCATTGCCTGGTATGGATGGGGCATCGAGAGTATTGTTGTAATCGGTGCCCTTGTATGAAAATGCGCAGCATGTAGCATCGAATATCAGAAAAGCGCCGCCATTATTGCTGGAACTTTCAGTAATTGTGGGAAGAACGCCACCGCGCTGGCCGCCAATGCCATCACCACCCCACAAAGTCACATGATCGCTGCCAGTGTCCCCTTCCGGTAGTGCGGATGTGCCGACGAATGTATATGATTTGCTGTTGCCAGTGAAAACTTTGAATATTTTTCTGACCCGGTCATCCGGCACACCGGGGTCCGTGTGACTTTCTGGATATACATTGACAAGGTTATTTACGGAAATTCCGAGTCCGGAAAAATTGTATCCTGCACCGGAAAACAGTAGAGTGCTTCTTTGAGTACCATTGGAATATAGTGCCGCATATATATCTGTTTCACCTGCAAATCCGCCGTTTGTGTCATCCTGAAATAGTGAAGTATTATCTGACAGAGGACTGTTTGTGCCGCTTGATCTAAAAAGGTTAGTTGTTCCCATATACATAGTTCCGGCTTTTTCGGTGACACCAATTGCCGGCTCCATAATCTGAGCGTAATCATTACCGTCAAAAGAAAACGCACAGCTTGTACCACGATAACAGTTAATGGCCCCGTTATTGCCCCACGAACCAATCGTGGGAAGGGCGGGGGTGATGGTTGCCCCACGGAGGCCGTTATATCCATCGCCTCCCCACAAGGTAACCGGGCTTTCGCCGTCGTCGCCCACGGGCAGATTTTCTACGCCGACGAATGTGTAGTCGCCTCCAGCAGTCGCGGGTTTATCGAATACCTTGAAAAGGATTCGCCCGTAGGCAGCCGGCACGGGATCATTGGGGTTTTCCGGCGGAACATAACCGGCAGGGTGCACATTGACACAATGTTCAATTGTTAAACCGACCGTGGACATAATATCCATGATGGATGACACCGAATGCGCAGAAGGAATCAGTATCGTCATGTAATCGTCCATCATCTGAACGATAAATGCGTAGATGGAATACTCACCGATAAAATCGCCTGCCATACCGCCGATTTCATTTATATCGGACAAATCAGGATCGAAGTATTTTATCGACCCGTTATCAGAATACGTCAGGGACTTTCTAAAACCTGCACCCATAACTTCAGGAGCTGTAGCTCCAATATACATGCAACCACCATCGTATATTGGGTGATTACCGCCAATTATTGCACAGTAATGTCCCTTGTATTCAAAGGCACAGGTATTTGCGGTGAAAACCTGAAATACATCCTCGCCGACCTGTTCATTTCTTGAAAACTTGATTTCGGGAAGAACCAGCTCGCGAATACGCTGGCCGTTGTATCCGTCTCCGCCCCAGAGCGCAACAGGGTGCGCGCCATCGCTGCCGGCTGGCAGATTGTCTGTTCCGACAAAGGTATAATCCCCGTCTGGCGTGGCAGGTTTCAGAAAAACCTTGAATGCCTTGCGCCTGAAATCTGATGTGACATTCTCGTCAACATGCCCCTCCGGCCACACGTCCGGGATATTGCTGATTGACAGCATGCTCGAAGACAGCAAGTACAAAATATCGATTTGGGGAACAAAACAGGTCAGGTATACTCCTTCGGCGGCATTGAACAGGAAGGCATATACATCATTATTTCCATCATAACCGGTGCTTGCTGCCATCAGCGCCGAATCAGTACAATTCAGGATGCCACCGTGTTCCCCGGTTGTTGTGAACCCGGTAACGACTGGATCGGCACTGAGGCTGCTTTGAAAATATACACAGCCGACATTGTGATATGTATCGTTTCCAATCATATCGCAATAATCATTGCCCATGTATGAAAATGCTGAAGTCAATACTTCATAACCTCCGGTCTGTTTGGTTATGCTGGGCAATCCAGTATCCACTGGCTGGTCATTGACACGGGTATCTGCATTGCAGATAAACACTCCGTCAATTTGCTCGGCTGGATCATTCCACGATGCCATGAAACCATCTTTTTCGTAAGTAATCACATGAGATGTACTGTCGTGGAAATCAGGAATGCTCTGGAATGCAATTTGATCAGCGCTACGGGCTTTTACAACGGGAGTTATGGTTGAAGCATGGACTGCGGAATGCCCGTCGTTTGATTCAATTATGTTAAGACCTATGTGGATATCGCCCTTATTTGTTTCTCGATAGGCCGTGCCGAGCCAATCATCAAGTTGCAGCTCATCATGATCAAGCATGATATTGCTTTCACCGCAAACCTCTCTTGTCCAGGCTTCGCCGCAAATATTAGTGACGCACGTAAATGTCTGGCCATTTTTCGAGTACTGGACCTTAACCATTTTCCCGATGTCGCTGTCAGAAACACCCGAAAGATTTAGCGCTCGTTCGGTATAGTTATTGCTCTTTTCAATCCTGTAGCCAATGCGAATGGCGGCTTTTGTATTTTCGAGATTCTGCAATTTTTTGTAATCGGTGACAGGAAGACCTTTTATAATTTTCGTGTCGTTCAGGACAACACCAACTTTGCCATTGCTTGCAAGTGTTTCTACCGCCGCTTCCCACGTCACGGAGTAGTTGACGGATTTGATTTTCCCGTTTATTTCGATTCTGATCACCATGCCGGCAGGAGGCAATGTGTACCCTTCGTTCAATGTAACTTCAATGCCCGATACAGTTGCATTGATCCACTTCGTACGATCGTTGTTGAATTTGTTTGACATGGCAAACTGTGATGTTTCGGTAACTGTTACCGGACTGGAAAAAGCTGGCTGTACAACATCCAGTGTTTGATCCCACAGAATCGAATTGCCAAGAAACTCTGAAACCACAGATAATGTGTTGGGGGCGTCATCGACAACATCAATGGTGTTCCCCGACTGAAGTGATCTGTCAGGCTGCACATAATCCTTTACAAAATATCTGTTATATATGACGCTTGCCAAACCATTGTCCACACTGCTCGCACCTGAATAACATTTGCCTTCAGCATCAACTGCGCCACTTCCGGGAAGGACAAGGAGATCGCTATATTCAGAGAGTCCCCGCACAGTATCTGGCAGAATAATGAAAGAATGCATGGAAATTGAGCCAAAAACAAAACTGTATGTCCCCCATCTGTTTGCCACGATTGGCTGAGATGGGATTTTGCAACTTGCCAAAAATGGTTTCATCGGGGCAATCGAGCCGAGTAACGGTAACATTGAAACTAAAAAGAGTCGTTCGCCATCGACCGTATGATCATATTTCATCATGGATGGTATGGAATAATTGATGTGACCGCTTTCGTTTGAAAACCAGAAAAGGTCGACGGCTTTCCCAGTTGCAGCGTCGTACTCGGCAATGCAGTAATTGCCTGCTATACCACTGACTATGGAGGCGAAAAACAAGCTTGTCCCCGTGCCTGCCGAATTGGGAGCGATACATCCAAGAGGCAAAACTGCCATTAGAGATAGATGACTGGCTTTCATGGCATCTGAAAGATCAAATACAATGCCACTATCTTCGAATGTTGCCGTTTCGGGGAAAAATTTGAGTAGTTTTGGAATGATCGCGCTTGACATCTGTCCCTTGAACAAACTGCCATCGACCGAATATGACGGTGCAAACAAGTAGTTGACACTCGTGTCATAATGCGCAAAGAGAGCAGGAGCCATACACACAACACCAGGGGTGTTGTCCGGATTCATAACAAGAGCAAAATTAGTATCATTACGACCATAGGTCCTGATGATGTTGAGATCACCGGTGACATCCTCGGGAATATTACCCTGCGTTCGGACAAGTGAGGCAGGGGCAGAAAGGTCAATAGACAGTGAATCTATTCGAGATTTTGTAGAAGTATTCGGCGGAATGGTGACCGTTCCGCCTTCGAGAACAGTTTCATCCTGATCGATGACAGCC
>CAZQSL010000068.1:0-19153 GCA_964595945.1 uncultured bacterium | reverse complement strand
GAGAACCTTTTTTGCAAAAAAGGTTCTCCGCGAGTATTCCGTGAATGGTTACGGGAATTTCTATTGATATTCAGTATATCCCGAATTCTATTGCAGAAATCGGGTTGATAACCCAGAAACGCCTGAACCTTCGCTTCCCCTTGTCTCATTTTTCAGTTTGTTTGCGACCTGGTACAACGCGAGCGCTAAATATCGCCCGGCACGAAAAGACACCGATGAGCAATCGTGGAAACCGGTCTCTCGTCGGTGCCTTTGTGTTGGTTCCGCTTTGTTAACGATGCGGAGGGATCAGTCTTTGAAGGAGATGATGACTTTACGGTTCTGGCCGGTGCCTTCGCTGACGGTTTTGATGTTGCGGTAGCTTGCGAGTGCGAGGTGTACGATACGGCGGTCCTGTGGAGACATGGGTGAGAGGGCTTCGCTCTTGCGGGATTTGATGACTTTCTTAGCTACGCTGCGCGCGAGTTTGCGGACTGACTGTTCGCGACGTTCGCGGTAGTCGCCGACGTCGAATACGACCTTTTTTTTGCAATCGACTTTTTTGCCGAGCACGACGTTGACAATGTACTGGATGCTTTCGAGAGTCTGGCCGAATTTGCCGATTACGATGCCTGCGTCTTTGCCGCTGATTTCGACGTAGATGTCGCTCTGGCCTTCGTGGACTGTGACGCGGCAGTGTACGCCCATGAGGATGAGCATGCGTTTGACGAGTGCGTAGACCTGGTCTTCGGGTGTTGCGCCTGGGTCGAAGAGTTGGGGGACGTCTTCGATGGCAATGGGCGCGTCGTCTTTGTCGCCGACGTATTCGCCGTCATCGAGGTTGAGCTGTTCTTGTGGCAGGGAGTCTTCCGCGTCGTCGTCGTCGTATCTGTTGTCGGGGGCCGGTGTGTAGGAGTGGGTGGGTTGGGGGGGGGCTGATGGTGCGTTTTTGCGTTTAACTTTGATTCTGATGTTTTTGGTGCCGAAAATCCCGAGGAAGCCTTCTTTGGATGTGCCGAGTATTTCTACTTCGACTTCGTCCTGTGTGAGGTTGAGTTTTTCGAGGGCTGTTTTTAGGGCTTCGTCCCGGGTTTTTCCTTCCTGAATGATTTCGTCCATGTCGAGTCACCTGAATTATGAAAATGTGTATTTAAGATCGGGTTGGGTTATTTCTTTTTTTTCTTTTTGCTGCCGCCGCCTTTGGAGCCGGGGTAGGTCTTTGTGGTGGGGGCGCCGGTTTTTGGCGTAGTGGGTTTTTGCTGGCCGGGTTTTTGTGTTGCGGGTTTTTGTGGCTGTTTTTTTGCGGTGCCGGCGGATTTTGCTTGTGGTGCGGTGGTTTGTTCGGCTTTGGGTTTTGCGGCGGTCTGTGAGTCTTTTGTGTTTTTGCTGGTTTTTTTGGAGGTTTTTTTGGAGGTTTCGGGCGCTTTTGTGAATGCCTGCTGTACGAATTGGAGTGCGTTGGAGACGCCCCAGTAGAGGAGTACGCCGGTTGGCATGGTGAATGCGATGACGGTGAGGAAGATGTTCATTATCCACATGGTGGGTTTTTGCTGTGGATCGACGGTCATCATCATCTGCTGGACAATGGTGGTGACGGTCATGAGGACTACGACCGGGATGGCGGTGATGTAGAGGTATGTGTTTTGGAAGTAGGAGAATCCGATGCGGGAGAGGTCGACCATGCCGGGTAGTACGAGGGATACGTCTCTGAGGAAGTCCGGGGAGAGGCGGTTGAAGGTGGCGGCAGTGAGATTCATGCCGTAGAATGCCTGGTTGGCAAATAGGTAGCCGTTGAGCTCGGGTGCTGCGAGTACGCGGTAGAGGGCGATGAAGATGGGTAGCTGGAGAAACATGGGGAGACAGCTTGCGAGGGGGTTGAAGCCTATCTCCTTGTAGAGGAGCATCATTTCGCGATTGAGTTTTTCGCGATCGTCCTTGTATTTTTCCTGGAGTTCCTTGACTCGGGGCTGGGCGATTTGCATGCCTTTCATCCCCTTGACGCTGCTGAGGGTGAGGGGCAGGAGGATGACGCGGATGATGATGGTGAGGATGATGATGTCCCATCCGTAGTTGCCGGTCATCTGGTGAAGGCTTTTTATTACGTCTACGAGTAGCTGACAGAAGGCTGAGAATGCTGCTGACACGGTTGTATGGTCACTTTCCCGAAAGGAATTATGTATGTTTTCGCAAGGTTCTGGCGAGTATGCCCGGAGGAGGTACCGGGTCGTAGCCGCCTTTTGAGAATGGATTGCATCTGAGTATGCGCCAGGCGGCAAGCATGGTGCCTATGATGAATCCATGGGTGTTGAGAGCTTCGATGGCATAGTTGGAACAGGAGGGGTGGTATCTGCAACAGGCGGGCATGAGCGGAGACAGGAGGAGCTGATAGAGTCGGATCAAGGTTACGGCAATCCATTTGAACATCAGGGGCGGACTCCTGGTATCCTGTTGAGAAGCTCTGGCAGCTCTGCCCTTGCGGCTGTGATGAAGGGTTCGCCTACGGGCTGCCGGCAGAGGATTATTACGTGTTTTCCGGTGAGTGCCGGAAAGGAATTAGTCCTGATCTGTTCTTTCAATGCGCGTCGGGTGCGGTTTCGCACGGTTGCCTTGCCGAGTCTTTTGGGTACGAAAACGGCAAAGCTGCTCTCAGGCGGGGGACAGGGGAGATGTATGATGGTGAGGGTCCGGCCGTTTATTCTGCGGCCTTCGCGGAACATCCGGTCGATGAGGGTCCTGCCCCTGAGCCGGCCGAGTCTGGCCGGGGTGTCAGACGGTGAGTCTTTTTCTGCCTTTTCTTCTGCGGGCATTGAGTACCTTGCGGCCACCTTTGGTCGCCATTCTGGCGCGAAAACCGTGGGTGCGTTTTCGTTTGATGTTGTGCGGTCTGTACGTGGGTTGCATAGCTTTTTCTTTCCTGTCTTATGTGGTGTCCGGACTTTGTCGGGATGTCCGGCGGTGATCATGGTTGCGGCGCTGGCAAAACGGCAGGCCGAATGACCTGCTTTGCGCTGTGGATTTCAAAATATAGCACAATGGGGAATGTTTTTCAATTGTTTTCTGTTTCATGCTCCCGGGGGAGGTGATTATGTTCGAGTGCTTTTTTTATCCTTATGTTTTTTTCGACATCCTGGATGGTCATGTCGAGGGGTGGTTCCATTTTGCGGCTCGCTTCGACTCTTTTGGTGGTGTTGCAGATGGATGACGGGCCTACGTTGAACATTTCGCCGAGGGTTTCGAGAGGGGTGGGGGTCATGTTGCGGCAGAGGTAGATGGCGATGTTGCGCGGGTTGTTTGGTTTTATGCGGTTGTCGATGATCATGTCTTCGTGGACGTTGAACCATCCGGCGACTTCGGCGATGATTTCGGTGGGTGAGAGAGTGTCGCAGGAGACGCACTGGTCGATGGCGTCGATGTGAGCGCGGTAGTCGTCGGAGCCGAGGATGGTGAGTGTTTTGAGCGAGTCGGCGACAGGGGTGTGGGAGTCGAGTGACAGGGCGGCGAAGTGGCTGGCATAGGTGGCGCCTGGGGCGACGGTGTTGAGGTGGTAGAGGAGGTCTTTGGTGGTGACGTGCGGTGGTGGCGCCGAGATGGCGGCATATTGGCCGTAGCTCGACCACTGGAATTCGACGGCGGGGAAGATGCCCTTGATGTCGGGCAGCGCATGGATGTAGTCGGCTATTTTGAGAAGGTATGTATCTTTTTTGATGACGATGCTTTTGTAGCGTCCGTGGAAGACTCGGCCGCTGTTGCCCCAGCGTGTGTTGCTGTAGGCGATGAAGTGGCTGTTGATGTACTGGATTGATTTTGTGAGATTGCCCAGTGGGGTTTCGATCAGGATATGGTACTCGTCCTCGAAGAGCGCGAATGCGTGGAGTTTGAGTGTATATCGCCGGATGGCATAGTCGATGATCTGGTAGAAGCGTTGCTTGTCGATCCGGTCTCTGAATATCGATCCTCCCGGATATGCCTGAATGGTGACATAATACAGTGCGCCCGGAAATTCTATTCTGATCTGTCTTGGCATCCCTCGTCCTCCGCTTTTTCATTTACCGACAAGTTCGGTTTCTCCCATGTCCGCATCTACTGGCGTATTTCCATCATATCTGCAAAAATCGCAACGCATGATAGCAGTCTGGCCGCTGGCTCTGGGTATGTCTTACAGGCGGCGCTACTGGTTTTCGATCGCTTTTCCGGACTTGAGACGCCGGACGGCCACCCGGTCATGTCCACCGGACGGGAGACGTGGCGCTGTCTGTCTATCTTATCAAATTATGCAGTTGCACACAAAGCAATCGCGTCGCATTTTTGTAGCTTCTACGCAACAACTCAAATCCATTATATACTACATTTGCCTGCTTTGTGCGCTTGTGAAAAATAATCCTTCGTTTTTTCGGGTATTTTTGTCCAGAAGTCGGATCCGCCATCACAACTGTGCGAAATCACCGATTTCGTTTTTAAATAACAGGCTTGTAACGAGCGGTGATTATGCAATACCGCAACAACTGGAGCGGCGTTTATTTTCAAGATGTGGTCTGCATATCACTTGCGGCATATCGAAGATTCAGTAACACGAATGATCCCGGATGCGGAAATGGGAAAGGCAGATCGCCCTGTCCGGCCACCGGGCTAAAATCCCTTTGTTTTCCACTCGTCCGAAAGATACTTCGCAGCCAGTTTGTTTTCCGGATCGATTTCGAGTGCTTTCATCCACAGGCTGCGGGCTTCGTCGTGCCGGCCCATCGCTTCGTAACATATTCCGAGATTGACCCACGCGGGCGCCGTGTTGCCCTGAAAAACGGCGATAAATGTCCTGAACACACTGGCGGCCTGTTCGTACTGTCTTGCCATGAACAGCGCTTTGCCATAACTCCACAACGCTTCGGGGTCGCGGCCGCCGCTGCTGACATATTCACCGCAGGCGGTGAGCGCCTCGGCATTGCGGGATGTATTTTCGTAGCAGATGCAGAGCAGCCCGCGCGCGCTGGAATTGTCCGCATCGGCAACACGCACGGCTTCGAGCACGGGGATGGCCTCGGCAAGCCTGTCCATATTGACGAGCAGCGCGCCATAGGCGGACTGCAGTTTGATATTGCCGCGGGTCTCCGGATCGGCGAATGCTGTTATGTAGTAGTCGCGGGCTTTTTCATACTCGCCCCTTCTGGTGTGGATCACGGCGAGATCGATCATCGCCGCGTACTGCCCCTTGCCGCCTGCTTCGGAAAGCCCTTCGAGCAGTTCCACGGCCTCATCGAGTCTGCCCGTACCGATGTAATGCTGAGCCAGGTTGTTGGTCGCGACGACACTGCCGGGGTACTTCCGCAACGCATCCTGCCACAGAGTCTCGCTGTCGCGCCAGACGCCGTTCCGGGCATAAGCACCGATGCTGAAAGCAGCCATGAGTGCTCCTGCGAGGACAAATCCAGCGATCCGCGCGCCTTTTTTATGGCATTCGATCAGCCGTGCCGCTGTCACTCCAGCCGCGAGGCACAGTCCCACGGCGGGGATATAGAGATATCTGTCGGCAATGGGAATCGCTGTCGGAAAGATGTTAAGCACCGGTAAAATCGGAATTGCTGAAAACAGCAAACATACCGCCAGATTTCTTTTTCTGATTATGGCATACACGCACGCGCCGGCGAGCAGCAATGTCAATGTCCAGCCCGCCGCCACTGCGCCGCCGCCATGCAGCATGCCCATGAGCGCCGCCGGGTCATACTGCGCGCTCAGCCGCACTGGCGCCAGCATCGTCACCGCATAATTGGCTATCGTCATGGCATTGCCAGTCTGCGCCGCTGCAAACCCGCCGCCCGGCCAGACGCCTGTCGCTCCGGCATTTTGACTTATCAGATACTGCCACACGACAAAAAACACCACGGGCAATATGTATATGGCCAGTCCGGCCAGCAACTTTTTCCTCAGGGCCTTCTGCTCGAAGGCAAGTACCCATACGGCGAGCATTAACGGCATTACGACAGCTACCGGCTTGGCAAGCACGGCCGCTATCCACAGGACTAATGCCGCCAGGTACCACATCGCCGCTTTTTTGCCCGCGCTGTCCGCCAGTTTTCCATAAGCCAGCATGGCGCCGAACATCAGCGCTCCACTCAGCACATCCTTGCGCCCCATCGCCCAGGCCACTGATTCCGAATGAACCGGATGCACTGCCCACAGCACCGCCACGAGCGCGGCCGTCCAGGCCTTCCACGGCCCTCTCGACAAAAACATGAACAGCAGCGCCGCGCCCACGCCATGCAGCAGCACATTGCCGAGGTGAAACCATGTCGCGCCTCCGCCGCCCAGCCGGTAGTCGAGCATCCATGTCGCTTTTGTCACCGGACTGGCCGCAAGCGGCGCCCGCTGCACAAAATAGGCGGTGAATAGCTCTCTGATACCAGATAGCCCTCCATCTCGTATCATCACATTTTCTATAATGAACGTGGGGTCATCGTAGTTGACAAACCCGAATTTCAGCGTATTTAGATATGGAATGACAGCGATGGCAAAAACGGCAGCGGCAAGCGCCCATGCCGGCTCGTGCCGGACGAGCCGGCGGTGTGGCGAGGGTTGAGGTGTCTTGCTGACGGCAGGTTTTCCGCCGGAAGTGGTTTTGGATGCTTTTTTACCGCTCATCGGGGGCTTTCTCCGATCGCATATTTTCAACATCGCATATTTTACCCTCCCCGCCCGAAAAATAGAGGTTTTATTTATAAATGCCGCCACAATCCGGGCAAAACAATTGCACATCATCTCCGGTTTCGGAATTGAATAACGGGGCGTTTTTTTGTTTTTTCCATAACAGCGGCTCACGAATTGGCAATTACCCAAATGCGCAACGGACACATTCCGTTTTTGGAAATCCGCGACAATGGGTTGCACATAACAGTGTTTGACACCCGGCGTGTGTCTGGTATAATTAGCGAAACGTCAGAATTGGGCGGGATGACAATACTTGCCTATACCTGACGGCAAAAAAACTCTCTTGGGTGAACTCCTTGAAATTTTTCCTCTACTCGGCCAATCCCGACGACATCGCGGATGTCCGCGATCTTGGTCTTCTCGACGGGATTGCAGTCGACAGGACGACGATCGAAGAGGACCATCTTGACTTCGCCGAGGGTGTGCGCGAGATATGCAAAGAGTTCGACGTGCCAGTGATAGTGAAGATTTCCAAAGCTCTTGAATACGACGAAGACATGCTGTGCGAAAAAGCGCGGAAAATCGCATCATGGGGCGGCAACATCGTCGTGAACATCCCCATTTCGCCGATCGGGATAGTAGCGACGAGGCGGTTGACGTCGATGGGCGTAAAGGTCAATTCGAGCCGCATCTTCACACTGACACAGGCACTGATCGCGGCACGGGCAGGCGCATCGTACATCAGCCCGTTCGTGGGTCGCATCGACGAAATAGTCTATGATGGCACACATCTCGTCTCCGATGCGGTCGATATGATCGACGACTACGATTTCGAGGCGGAGATCATCGCTGACGGCATACGCACCGAGCGGCATCTGGTCGAAGCCATTCAGTCTGGTGCTCACGTGGCCACTGTGACTTACGAAACATTGCTGCAATCACTCAAGACCCCTGGGCCTGATCAGACTCCCGGCAACAGGGACAACTAACAATACCGGACGGCGGCTCAGACTCCGCATCACGCCATGCGCTCCGCCCCGGTCTTCCCGGCTGCTGCGGCAGCTGCGGCGAACGGCAGATTACACTTTGATAAGGCTGGTTACTTTCGATCTCGATGGTGTTGTCTATACGGAAGAAGATATTCTCCCGTATGCTGTCGAGACCCTGCAAGACTTGCGAAATGCCGGCCGCTCCATCCGTTTTTTCACCAATAATTCCACCAAAACACGCGAAGCCTACACACAGAAACTCGCCCGCATGGGCATCGAGTCGCATCTTGACGAAATAATGACTTCCGCCGTCATCGCTCGTGCTTATCTCCAGTCCAAGTCGCCTGAAGGGGCAAAGATATTTGTCATCGGCGAGACCGGCCTGTTTGACGAACTCGCGTGTTTTGACATCATGCCGCCGGAACGCGCGGGAGAAGCCGCTTTTGTCGTTGTCGGCTATGACCGCGAATTTACCTACCAGAAGATGAGCCACGCGCTCGACGCACTGCTCGCAGGCGCCGAACTCGTCGCCACCAATCGCGACGCCACTTTCCCAGGCCCAGGCGGTAAAATTCTGCCCGGCGGCGGCACGATGGTCGCGGCTCTCGAATGTATGTGGGGACGTTCGCCCTTTGTCTGCGGCAAACCCAATCCCTATGGTCTCCACCAGCTCATGGATACCGCCGGCGTCACCTCTCGGGAAACAATCCTCGTCGGCGACCGCGCGGAAACCGACATGCTCACGGGCAAACGCGCCGGTGTCCGCACCTGTCTCGTACTCACTGGCATCACCACATCCGACTCCGTCCGGTCAATCCCTCCGGAATGTTGGCCTGACCACATCATCTCCACTCTTCGCGAACTTCCGGCACTACTCGAAAAAATCGACTCCGAGCACTCCCAAAACGGCAACAGGAAAGGATCGCAACCATGACCCGTTACATCTTCATAACAGGCGGAAATGTATCTTCACTCGGCAAGGGCATCGCCTCCGCATCCATCGGCAGACTCCTCAAAAGCAGGGGCCTCAAAGTCGCAATGGTCAAGATCGATCCCTATCTCAACGTCGACGCCGGCACCATGAACCCCTTCCAGCACGGCGAAGTCTACGTCACCAACGACGGCGCCGAAACCGATCTCGACCTCGGCCACTACGAGCGTTTCGCCGACTTCGACTGCACGGCGCTGTCCAATCTCACGACCGGCAAGATATATCATACGGTCATCCAGAACGAGCGCGAGGGCAAATACCTCGGCGGCACCATCCAGGTCATCCCACACATCACCAACGAGATCAAGGCCCGCCTGCGCGCCGTCGGCAAGGAGTCGCGCGCGGATGTCGTGATGGTGGAGATCGGCGGCACGGTCGGCGATATCGAAGGCCAGCCGTTCTACGAAGCAATCCGCCAGTTCCGCAACGATATCGGACGCAACAACGGCATCAATATCCACCTCTCCCTCGTCCCCCACCTCGGCGCGGCGGGCGAACTCAAGACAAAGCTCACACAGCACACCGTCAAGGAACTTCGCGGCATCGGCATCGTACCCGACATCATCATCTGCCGCACGAAATACGCTCTCACCGACGATGTGAAACAGAAAATTTCACTCTTCTGCGATGTCCCCCGCGAATGTGTCATCACCGGTCTCGACACCAGCGAAATCTATGAAATCCCCCTCCTCTTCGAAGAGCAGAACCTCACGGAAATCATTCTCAAAAAACTCGATCTCATACCCGACGAAGATACTCTCGGCGAATGGCGCGACATGCTCGACAGACTCAAGAATCCCGCCAATGGCAAAGTCCGCATCGCCATCGTCGGCAAATATATCGAACTCAAAGACTCATACCTCAGCATACACGAAGCCCTCAAACACGGCGGCATCGCCAACGATGTCGAAGTCGAAATCAAACTCGTCTCGGCCTCTTCGCTCGAAAAGTCGAAGGGCCGCCGGATACTTGAAAAATTCGACGCGATACTCGTGCCGGGCGGATTTGGCAACCGCGGCATCGAGGGCAAGATCGCAGCCGTGCAATATGCCCGCGAAAACGGCATACCTTTCCTCGGCATCTGTCTGGGGCTCCACTGCGCGTCGATCGAATTCGCCCGCAATGTCTGCGGTCTCGATGGCGCGCACGGCACAGAGTTCGACCCTGCCACGCCGCACCCCATCATCGACCTCCTCGAATCCCAGCGCAACCTCACTCAGCTCGGCGGCACCATGCGTCTCGGCTCCTATCCATGCAAGCTCGTCAAAGGCACTCTCGCCCACGAATGCTACGGCAAAAATGCCATCGAAGAGCGCCACCGCCACCGCTACGAATTCAACGACAGCTACCGCGACATCTTCGCGAAAAACGGCATGGAATTTTCGGGCATCTATCCCGAGCTAAACCTTGTGGAAATCATCGAATACAAAAATCACCCGTTCTTTATCGCATGCCAGTTCCATCCGGAATTCAAGTCGCGCCCGCTTCGCCCGCATCCGCTCTTCAGGGGATTCGTCAAGGCAGGGCTCAAACACGTCCAGAAAACCCGCGGGGAGCAATCCGCTAAATGAAACAGCCTCTTTATCTGCTGATATGGTATCCGGTCGCGCTCGCCGCAGGGTGGGCGCTCTTCGCGCTGCTCGCGAAGACACTTACCCACTCCGGCCACACGCGCCCCAATTTCCAGGGCCGCCAGATACCCACGAGCATGGGTGTGGGATTTCCGCTGCTCGCCGTCGCGTTCGGCGCGCTCGCGGCCATTATCCCGGGTCTCGATCTCGATGCCTACATCCCGCAGATCGTTATCATATCTTTCGGATTCAGCTTTCTGGGACTCCTTGACGATCTTGTAATCATTCGTGAAAAAGGAGGGTTCCGCGGCCACTTCGGACGCATTGCCACAAGCGGTGTCTCCACGGCCATACTCAAGGCGGTCTTTGGTGTAGGTCTCGCTTTCCTCACTGCCGTCATCTACTGGAAACAGAGCGCCGGGTGGCAAATGGCGATAGTCGACACACTCATAGTGGCGCTTGCCGCCAATGCCATCAACATGCTCGACGTGCGCCCAGGCCGCGCGGTGAAGGGATTTCTCCTCTCCTTCATCCTCATCATCGGTATCACTTTCGTCACGGTCGCACTCGGCTCGGCAACGATCCTGCCGCAGACTCTCGTCCTTCTCGTACCATTCGCGCTGTGGACTACCGCTTACGCGGCCAGGGATTTCACTTGCAGCGCCATGCTCGGCGACACTGGCTCCAACGCTCTCGGCGCCATACTCGGACTACTCATTGTCTGGGAACTTTCCAACGTCTCGAAATGGATATGCCTCGCCATACTTGTCGCCTTCCAGCTCTTCTGCGAAGCATTTTCTCTCACCACCGTCATCGAGCGTGTCAAGCTTTTCAGGTTCTTCGACAGACTCGGCATCCGTATCCCGCCGCCGTCATCCGAAGGGTGATCTTTTCAGTCACTTTTTTCACACATTTTCCGTCACGCACTATAATATGGTTATTGTCTTGCCATTGCCAAATCTCCCGGGGGTTGCCCGATGACTACAAAAACATTTTTCGCCGAAATCCTGAAGCAGCCGAAAACCAGTTCATTCGCGACCGGTTGCGGACTGCCCGAAACACATATCACGCGTGAAAAATTTCAGGACCCTGTCAAGGCTTCCACGCTCGAATGGATCGAAACCAACGGACTCGGCGGCTACGCCTCGTCATCTGTCACCGGCATGAACACCCGACGCTATCACAGCCTGCTCACCGCCGCCACATTCGTGCCCACGGGCCGCACCGTGACAGTCTCGAAACTCGACGAATCCGTCATCACCGCAGGCGGCGCCGTCGATCTCGCCACCAACTGGTATCCCGGCGCGCTGCATCCCGAAGGCTGGCGCAACATCGAATCATTCCACATCGACCCATTCCCGCGCTGGGTATTCAGAGCCGGCGCGCACTTCCTCGAAAAAACGCTGTTCATGGTCAACGGCCACAATACGACTGCCATCAGATACCGCTGGGTCGACGCGTCAGGCGCGCCGCTCGCGCAGGCGCCCACTGACTGCGTGCTGTCACTCCGCCCGTTTTTCGCTTTCAGGGATCATCACCACCTGCTGAAATCCTACCAGCACCGCGACGCCTCGGCCACAGCGCATCAGTCCGCCGTCATCTTCCGCCCCGTCGGTGATTTCCTGCCTCTCGTGGCGCATCTGCACGCGGCCGGATTCCAGCAGGACCCGCAGTGGTACTATAACTTCGAGTACGAAATCGAGCGCCGCCGTGGACTCGACTACTCCGAAGACCTCTTCTCGCCCGGCATCTTTTACTGCGACCGGGAATCCGCCGAAAGCATCTTCATCCTCACACTCCCCGCGCAGGAGTCAGGAGACGCCGCCGGGCTCGCCGGCAGTCTCTTGCCACAAGACATCGCGCCACTTTTCTACGGACTCGCCCGCGCCGAAATCACGCGCCGCCGCATCCTCGTCGAGCAGGCCGGATACGAAGGTGACATCCTGCGCCGCCTCACCCTTTCGGCCGACAGTTACATCGTGGCTCGCGGCTCCGGCGGCAAGACCGTCATCGCGGGCTATCCGTGGTTCACCGACTGGGGCCGCGACACGATGATCGCTCTCCCCGGGCTCGCCATCACTACCCGCCGCTACGACATAGCGCGCGAAACGCTCCTCACCTTCGCGAAATTCGTCCACCGCGGCCTCATCCCCAACCGGTTCCCCGACGAGGGCGAAACGCCATCCTACAATACGGTTGACGCACCAATGTGGTTTTTCATCGCCGCTCACTCGTTCATCCAGACCACATCCGATTACAGCATCCTCACCGCCGGGCTCTGGGACGCGCTGTGCAGCATCGTAGACAATTTCAAATCAGGCACCATCAATAACATACACATGGAACCCGACGGCCTCATCTATGCCGGCGATCCCTCGACGCAGCTCACCTGGATGGACGCGAAAGTCGGCGACTGGACGGTCACGCCGCGCTATGGCAAGGCTGTGGAAATCAATGCACTGTGGTACAACGCACTTCGCATCATGGCCGGTTTCGCGCCGAAAGCCGGAGCCGATCCTTCACCCTTCAGCAGCCTCGCCGATATGGTCGCCGCGAGCTTCTCCGAAGTTTTCTGGAATCCCGCGACAGGGTGCCTGTTCGACGTCGTCAACGAAAACGGCTCCGATGGCTCCATACGTCCCAACCAGTTGCTCGCGCTTTCTCTGCCCCATCCCCTCCTCAGTCGCGAGCAACAGAGCAGTACGCTCGCAGTCGCCGAGGCAAAGCTCTTCACCCCCTATGGCATGCGCAGCCTCGCGCCTGACGAACCCCGCTACTGCGGCCACTATGGCGGCGGTGTGCTCGAACGCGATGGCGCCTATCATCAGGGCACCGTATGGGCATGGCCGGTCGGCCCCTTCATCTCGGCCTGCTTCAATGTCAGAGGCAGAAATGAAAAGACCGCTCAGGCTGCGCTCGACATGCTTTCCGGCCTGATCGCCCACGTGACGGACGATGCGGGGCTCAACCACGTTTCAGAAATCTTCGACGGCGATCCGCCCCATGTCCCCAATGGCTGTTTCGCTCAGGCCTGGAGTGTGTCCGAACTGCTGCGCGTGCTGGCCGAAATCGACGGGATTGTCCCTATCGACTGATGCCCGGCCCGGACGCCACGTGTCCTCCGGAGGCAAAGACATCCGTGTTGGCTGTTGCGTTCCCCGCGATGTTCGATGCCTTTCCGCACGGCTCCGCAAAACTCGAAATCAGGAAACTTTCCGCTATTTTTATAGATACTATATATAGCATTAGTTTGGTGTATATATACTATGGATACTATGGCCACTCTTACACCCACAGTGGCTTTGTGGGCAAAGCTGCTTTTTGCGGTACTTTTCATTACATCCCTCGCAGTGTTCACACGCAGGGTTCTTTTCCTCATCAACTGTCTGAAGCTCGGCGCGCAGGAAAATCAGCCGCGCACTGATCAGCCGCTCAGGCGCATCGGCGGGCTGTTCAAGTTCGGATTCGGGCAAAACCGCGTCCTGATGTTTCTCGGCGGCGTGGGGCATTTATTCATTTTCTATGGATTTCTGATCATTTCGCTCGCGACGCTGGAATTTATCGTCAACGGGTTTTTCCCCGCCGTGTCGTTCTGGCGTGCATTTCCAGCGTTCAGATATATCGGCGCGGGTGTGGAGGGGCTAAGTTTTCTGGTGCTTTTCGCCATAGGCGTGTCAGTGATCAGGCGCGCGGTGATCAGGCCCGTGAGGCTGAAGGGGGCGGCGGGCGGCGAGGCGTATCTGATACTCGGGCTGATCGTGACCCTTATACTGACTTATCTGTTTATGACGGCACAGCGCATAGGGGCCGGTGAAATCCCGGCGGGGTGGGCGCCGCTATCGTATTTTTTCACGCAGATCACGCCCGAAGTGCCGTTTCTCGGCTCCAGGTGGTTTTACTGGCTGTCGTGGTGGCTCCACGCGGCGACATTTCTGTTTTTCCTGTCATACATACCCTATTCCAAGCATCTGCACATACTCGGGGCGTTTCCCAATCTATATCTGAAAAGCCACGGACAGGCTGGCCGTGTCGCGCCGTTTCCGTTCGACCTCGGAGATGACAGCCTCGATGTCGAAGTGTTCGGTGTCAACGCGGTCGAGCAGTTTTCGTGGAAGCAACTGCTGGACACCTACGCATGCACGGAGTGCGGACGTTGTCAGGAGCAGTGCCCGGCGTTTGCCACCGGCAAGGCGCTGACGCCCAAGGGCATGATACATGATCTCAAGAACCATCTTTTCGAGCGGGGAGCCGCGCTGCTGAAAGAAGGCGCGTCGTCGCCCGACGACATCGAAAAGGTCAAGTCGGGTATTGCCCCGGCGCTCGAACGCAATCTGATCGGTGATGTTTTTTCGGAAGATTTCATCTGGGCCTGCACCACTTGCGGAGCCTGCCAGAGAGTGTGTCCGGTCTTCATCGAGCATATCCAGCTTATCATCGACATGCGGCGCTATCTGGTGCTGACCGAGTCGAAGATGCCGCCTGGGCTGCCTGCTACTATGCGCAATATGGAAAACACTTCCAACCCCTGGGGCATCGGCAATCACAAGCGCTCACAGTGGGCCGCCGGACTCGACATCCCCACTTTCGCGGAAAATCCCGATGCCGAATACCTGCTCTACATCGGCTGCGCAGGCTCTTTCGACGATGCCAGCCAGGTCATCGCGACTGCCACTGCAAAGATACTGAGAGCCGCCGGAGTCACTTTCGCGATACTCGGCGAAGAGGAAGTCTGCTGCGGCGAAACGGCTCGCCGCCTCGGCAACGAGTACCTTGCCTACATGCTTGTCACCATGAATGTCGAAACTTTCAAGGCATACAACATCCGCAAGATCATCACGATCTGCCCCCACTGCTACAATGTGCTCAAAAACGAATACCCGCAATTCGGCGGCAGCTATCAGGTGTGGCACCACACGGAAATCCTTAAAACCCTGCTCGATCAGCACACGATCGCTCCGCTCAAAAAGCCCGAACTCGGCACTGTCGTCTGGCATGACTCGTGCTACCTCGGCCGTTACAATGAAATCTACGGCCAGCCACGTGGCATCATCGAGGCATTCACCGGCAGCCAGGCGGCGGAAATGCCGCGCCACCATGCCCTGAGCTTCTGCTGCGGCGCGGGCGGCGGACGCATGTGGATCGAGGAAAACGAAGGCACCCGCATCAACCAGCATCGCACTCGCATGGCCATCGACTCGGGCGCCGATACCATCTGCACCGCTTGCCCATACTGTCGTACCATGTTCGTCGAAGGCTGCAATCAGCTCGGCGTCGAAAACATAAAATGCCTCGACATCAGCCAGATCATCGCCGACTCGATGGGTCTTTAGTGTAAACCCGTTGTCTACAGTGCCCATTAAGTGATAAAATATGAATACCTCACCACTGGGGGCGCCTGCCGGCGTCCGCACAACACTTGACGAGAGCAGACCAGATGGCCAAGACACCTAACACCGAACCGCCAAGCCAGCCGCAGGAAAAAGAAAAACTCTACACTGTCGATGAAGTGTGCAAGATGCTCAATGTCGACCGCCGCACGATGGTCGACTGGGTGCAGCACCACAGGATACCATATATCCGCGTCGACAAGGAAAAAGTCCGCTTCCGCATGTCTGACCTCGCCCTTTGGCTCAAGAAACAGAACGCCACGAAACGCGAAAAATTCGTGATCAAATAACTTCCGAAATCCTCATGCCCACAACATTGCATGGCCTGCCGGCAACCCCGCCGGCGCTTAGGGCTTGTCTTTATTTTCCGTCTTCCGTGTTGCCTGCTCAGTTATACTGAATATCAATGAAAATTACCTATCGCTGTGCGTAGCGCGATGCAACTGTATCTTTGAGAAACCCTAAGCATATAAAGTTTTTGGGAAGAGGTGCGGAGAAACCTTTTTTTCAAAAAAGGTTTCTCCGGTAGGTAATTTCAAATAATTTTCCGTATACATACCTTCAGGTATGCTCCTTCGCAAGCGCCTTGATTACGGCCAAAAATCCGGCGCAATCCTGCTAAGGTTATTTTGTGGCAAGCCCTTATGGGCGCGCCAGAAACATGAGCTGTACAAAAATTCCCGTAAAATATGGCAAATCATCTGAAACGTCATATAATAGTACGGGTGCCGCACAGTCCCTTGCCGGGGATTGGCGCGGCGCGCAGACTATTTTAAGCAGGTGATCACTCTGGCCTCCGGACATATATACATAAAAGGCGCGCGACAGCACAACCTTAAAGATGTGACGATCAGCATCCCGCACGACAGGATGACGGTAGTGACCGGCCCCGGCGGGTCGGGGAAAAGCTCACTCGCTTTCGACACGCTGTTCGCGGAGGGGCAGCGGCGTTTCGTAGAGTCACAGTCGACCTATGCCCGGCAGTTTCTCCAGCGGCTCGACAAACCCGATGTGGACGTGATCGAAGGGCTGCGCCCGACCGTCGCGGTGCAGAGCCGCAACTCCCACAAAAGCTCCCGCTCGACGGTCGGCACTGTCACGGAAATTTATGATTATCTGCGCCTCATCTATGCAAAGATCGGCGACCTGCACTGTCCCGAGTGCGGCAAACCCGTTCGCGCGGCGACCATCGACGAGATGACCGCCGAAGCTGTCACTCATCTTGACGGCGCAAAAGGCATGGTGCTCGCGCCGCTCCAGGTGGTCTCTGCGCCGTCGTTCGAGGCAGCGATCGAAGGCGTGCGCGCGCGAGGATATTCATACGCAATAATCGGGGGCGCGATACACGCGCTCGACAGCGACACGTTGCCTCAACCCGCCGGAGACGGCGAAATATATGTCGTCATCGACAGGCTCGCGTTTTCGAAAACCCGCCGCGCGCGCATTGCCGACTCTATCGAATCCGCGCTCAAGGAAGGCATGGGCGAATGTGTCATCGCCGATGCTTCGGGCGCGCCGCTCAAACGCTTTTCCATGGTCAGCCGGTGCCTCGACTGCGGAGTGTCTGTCTCGCGCCCGACTCCGCAGCATCTTTCGTTCAACAGCGCGCTCGGCGCGTGTCCCGAATGCAAGGGGTTCGGCGACACTTATGACATCGACCTCGATCTCGTCATCCCCGATCGTAGCAAAACCCTGCGCGGCGGCGCCATCGAGTGCTGGGAAACGCCCGGCATCAGACGCTACTCGCACAAGATGTTCGCCAAGTCGGCCGAAGAGCTCGGGGTGCGCCCCGATGTGCCGGTCTCGCAACTCACCGAAGCGGAATTCGACCTGCTGCTCCACGGCAGGGGCGAGCTGTACGGCATCTATCAGTTCTTCGACGAAGTGAAGGCGAAAAGCTACAAGCCGTCCAACAGATTCACCCTCATGCGCTACCGCACGCTCAGGCAATGCCACGTGTGCGGCGGCACCCGGCTCAGCAGGGAAGCCCGCAGCGTCAAACTGCGCGGACTCGACATCGCCGAACTCGGCCGTATGCCCGTGTCGGAAGTGGCGGATTTTTTCAGAAATCTCAAACTCTCGCCACGCGACGCGAAACTCGTGCAGCTGCCCCTCAGGGAAATCTCCGGCCGCACCGGCTACCTCTGCGAAACGGGACTCGGCTACATTTCCCTGTGGCGTATGTCGCGCACACTTTCGGGCGGCGAGATGCAGAGGATACATCTCGCGAGCTATCTCGGCTCACGACTGACCGGCACGATGTATGTGCTCGACGAACCCACTGTCGGACTGCATCCGCGCGACACCGACCGGCTCGTATCCGTGCTCCGCGACCTGCGCGACCTCGGCAATACCATCGTCGTGGTCGAACACGACTTGCAGGTGATCCGGCAGGCGGACCACATCATCGACATGGGCCCCGGCTCCGGCGCGGCAGGCGGCAGCGTCGTCTACGAGGGCGACGCGAAGCGTTTTGAAACCGCACCGCCCACTCTCACGTCCGACTACATGGCGGGCCGCAAAAAAGTGTTTGGCCGGCGGCGCGACGCGATGTCGGCGGGCGACGAATGGTTCGGCATAAAGGGCGCTTGCGAAAACAATCTGAAAAACATCGACGCGATGTTCCCGGCAGGCAGATTTACGTGCGTGACAGGTGTCAGCGGCTCGGGCAAAAGTACGCTCGTATGCGACATCCTCTATCCGGCGGTAGCGCGCAGGACAGGCGCCGAGGCGGTCCGCTGCGGCTCTTTCCGGGCAGCCACGGGACTCGAGGCCTTCGACTTCGCGGAATTGATGGGACAGGAAACCATCGCCAGAAACCCGCGCGCCAATCCCATGACATTTCTCGAACTTTTCGGCGCCGTGAGGACGATTTTCGCCAATACGCAGGACGCGCGCCGCATGGGCCTCGGTCCGGGGGCTTTTTCGTTCAACTCCGCCGAAGGCCGCTGCCCCAAGTGTGAGGGCGCGGGTTGGATTTCCATCGACATGCAATTCCTCGCCGACATCAATGTGAAGTGTGACGAGTGCGATGGCAGCCGGTACAAACCGCACATCCATCATGTCCGCCACAATGGCAAAACGATAGTCGAAGTGCTTGAGATGACGCCGGGCGAGGCCATGCAGTTTTTCAGCGACCGCAGGTCGATCGTCAGCAAGCTGGCGACTCTCGATGAGGTCGGGCTCGGCTATCTGCGTCTCGGACAGCCGGTCAGCACGCTTTCCAGCGGCGAGGCTCAGAGGCTCAAGATCGCGCACGAGCTCAATTCCACTGCGCGAGGCCGGGGCCTGTTCGTTTTCGACGAACCCACCATGGGACTGCACATCGACGAGGTCAGCAGATTTCTGCGCAGTGTCGACCGCCTCCTGGCGGCAGGCCACACGGTCGTCGTCATCGAGCACAATCTTGACGTGATCGCGCAGGCGGACCATATCATCGACCTCGGCCCGGATGGCGGGTCGGCGGGCGGCATGATCGTCGCCCAGGGCACTGTCGAAGACGTGACCGGCTGTGCGGACTCCGTGACCGGGCGCTTTCTGCGTGATATGGTTATGGTCTGTCGAGATGATCTGGCGTAGCATCGGAAAACAATAAAGACT
>CAZQSL010000067.1:0-19258 GCA_964595945.1 uncultured bacterium | reverse complement strand
CGCCAAAGATCATTTTCATATAAGCTGGAGTCCACGCTACCGGCATTGTATCGCCTGACATCCCGTCGTCGGCAAGCTCGACCAGACGCTGCCACAACGGTTTTCCGCTAACCGGCGAAACCATTATGTCCCAGTCGCCCGTGACGGCAATGTAATCACGAACAGTCCGCACGAGCCTGTACGTATTGTCCCACGACGAGTCGAATCCTTCTTTCCGTCCGACAAAAGGAGATAGCGAAGCGGTACGGTTGAGATTGGCGCCAAGTGTAAAAAGTTTGATATGAGCCGTCATTGATTTCGGGTCGGCCATCGAAAGCATGATTGCGGCATCGGAAATGGACCTGAGAGATGGCGCTACGCCTTCGCAAACACCGTTGCCTCCGCCGTATATTCTGCCGGTGAAATAGGCTCCTGGCGCTTGCCACGAAGATAGCGTATATGCAAGGAGTGACTTGTCATACAGCGACTTGAGGGCCGTGTCTGATGTGACGATATGGGGGAAAGACATGGCCTGCGTCGCGTATGCGGATTCGAGCCAGTTCTGATTGGCTCTCACGAATGCCATTGGCGTATTGAACGAGGCGATTATGGGCTTAGTATCCTCGCTGTCACCGACCGCGCAGGCGATGTAGATGGTCGCCGCTCCGTGGGGAGTGAGCGTGATACGTGAAGTGAGTCTGGAGCCATCCATTGCAATATCGGGCATCGCCGGCAGGCAATACATGCCGGCGCCGTCTTCGTTGGCTACTGTGAGTAGAGCAATTTCCTTATTATATCGGGAGACGACAGGTTTTGCGAGCCCCGTTTTGTCGCATGATATTCTGCCGTATTTGTAGAAATCGCCCTTGAAGTCGTAAGCGACCTCTACAGTCCGTGTTGCGCCATTCATTTCATTGAGCTGGACAAGGGACATGAACGAACGGCTGTCTCCGTTGAGAGTGAGTGTGGAATTGACAAGCACATCGCCCGCAAGGGCGCGCCGGTCGTAATCATTGACTTTCCACGCATTGGCTTCCGGAGCCAACTGCTTTCCATCGACAGTGAATGTCATCATAAAATTATCCGATGCGTATGGCAATGCGACGGGATTTCTGAATCCGGCAACATCGTCGCCGCGTCCGGCAAGACTGATCGCTCCATTTGTGATGCGTAACAGGTCATCGGAGATTTGATTGTACATCTTCCGCGTCAGGCCGCAATCAGGATTCGGCGCTTTATCTGCGGTGCAGTTGCCATAGCCGGTTTCGCCATGCGCCATCAGCGGTACAAGGATCGCAATAATTACTGCCGTGATCGTTTGCCTTACAACTGTGATATTCATAGATATAACACTTCTCCCAATGATTCTGCGCCCACGCGCCGCAGACACTTGACTTAAAAAGATAAGCATTATGATTTCCATCGTCAACACTACCGTCATCTTCTGACATTACACATTGGACAGCCGAAAATTGAATTATCCGCCCCTTCTGAATATAATGTTGCGTTGAAGCGTGGAAACCATCGCTGAAAAGCGTGCCGCAACGAGACACACAGGCACGCATCATCAGACGGTCTGTCCCAAATCCATACGCGCTTCGGAGACATGACATGCTGAATGTATTGAAAAATCTGTTCGACGACAACGCAAAAACGATAGCACGCATACAAAAGACCGTTAAGAAAATCAACGACCTCGCCCCGAAAGTGGAGCCGCTCGACGACGAAGAGCTTCTGCAGTATTCAATGGACCTGCGCGAAAAAGTATCCGGCGGCGCATCACTCGACTCAGTGTTGCCCGAGGCATTCGCAATCTGCCGCGAAGCCGCGGACCGCCGTTGCGCCCCTGGCGGCACCTGGTCGATCTTTTCGTGGGATCAAAAATTGATAAAGGAGCGCATCACCGATCCCGATATCCTGACGGTCATCAGTTCCGTACAGAAACGCATGACAGACGGCGAGCAGCCGCACGAAATTTTTCTCCCCGTATCCTTCTACAACAAAGTGCGCGCTCTCAATCTGCGCGGCACGCGCATGCGGCCTTACGATGTGCAGCTCATCGGCGGCATCGTGCTCCACGAAGGCAAGATAGCCGAAATGAAAACCGGTGAAGGCAAAACCCTTTCTGCCACCCTTCCAGTCTATCTCAACTCACTCACCGGCGAAGGTGTCCACGTCGTCACTGTCAACGACTACCTCGCCAGACGCGACTGTAACTGGATGGGCTCGATTTATCGTTTCCTCGGCTGTTCTGTCGGTGTCATCCAACACGATATGGACTACGAAGAACGCCGCGCCGCCTACAACTGCGACATTACCTACGGCACCAACAACGAACTTGGATTCGACTATCTCCGCGACAACATGGTACTGCACGTCGAGCACATGGTACAGCGCAAGCATGTTTACGCTATCGTCGACGAAGTCGACAGCATCCTCATCGACGAAGCCCGCACCCCGCTCATCATCTCCGGCCAGTCCGACGAAGATGTCACCATCTATTACAAGGTGGACAAGGTCATACGCAAACTCATGCAGTCCCCCGACAATTATGAGTTCGACGAAAAAGAGCATTCGGCCAACCTCACCGACAAAGGACAGGAGGCGGCAGCGCGCGGGCTCAACCTCCCTGATCTCTATGACTGGGGCCGCGATTTCGACCATTCCACCGCCTCTGACCGCGACCACCAGAAACTCCAGTTTTACAACGACATCATTTCGTCCATAAATGCCGCGCTCAAAGCATACACACTTTACAAAAACGACCGCGACTATATCGTAAAGGACGGCCAGGTCATCATTGTTGACGAATTCACTGGCCGTCTCATGCACGGTCGCCGCTATTCCGAAGGCCTCCATCAGGCCATCGAAGCCAAAGAAGACGTCAAGATCGAACACGAAAGTCAAACTCTCGCCACGATCACTTTTCAAAACTTTTTCCGCATGTACGAAAAGCTCGCGGGCATGACCGGTACGGCTAAAACCGAGGAACCCGAATTCGTAAAAATCTACGGCCTCAATGTAGTCGTAATCCCCACTAACCGCGACATGGTACGCATCGACCAGCCAGATATCATCTATCGCACCGAAAAAGCGAAATTCGACAACGTAGTCACCGATATCGTCGAACGCCATAAAAAAGGACAACCCGTCCTCGTCGGCACGGTGTCGGTCGAAAAATCCGAAACCCTGTCGAAAATGCTCCTCAAAAAAGGTGTCTCACATAACGTCCTCAATGCCAAGCATCACGAACGCGAAGCCGAAATCGTCTCTCAGGCCGGGCTCCGAGGGCAAGTCACGATCGCCACCAATATGGCCGGCCGCGGCACTGACATCGTACTCGGCGAAGGCGTGCAGGAACTCGGCGGCCTCTATATCATCGGCACCGAACGCCATGAGTCGCGCCGCATAGACAATCAGCTCCGTGGCCGCTCGGGCCGCCAGGGCGACAACGGCGAATCCCGCTTTTTCATTTCGCTCGAAGACGATCTAATGCGTCTCTTCGGCTCCGACCGCATCAAGGGACTCATGGACCGCCTCGGCTTCAACGACAATGATCCGATCGAACATCCCTGGGTTTCCAAATCAATCGAAGGCGCCCAGAAAAAAGTCGAAGCCCGCAACTTCGAAATCCGAAAACATGTCCTCGAATACGATGATGTTATGAACCGCCAGCGTGAAACCATCTATACCATGCGCCGCGAAGTACTCGAAGGCGTCGGCCTCGATGACAAGGTGCAGGAATTCCTCGACCGCCTTACTGACTCGCTCCTTGACCGCCACTGCGGTCTGGCTCTCGAACCCAAGGATTGGGACCTCGTTTCACTTTTCGAAGAAATGTACTACGTTTCTTACCGCATTCCGTTCACGCTCGAAAATCTTCAGGGCAAAACGCGTGATCAGTTGCGCGAGATGTTCAAAGACCACATCTATCAGATTTACAACGATAAACACAACCGTCTCGGCGACGAGGTAATGAGCGAACTCCAGCGAGTCGTGCTCCTGCGCACAATCGACGAAAAATGGATCGAGCACCTCTATGCGATGGATCACCTTCGCGAGGGCATCGGACTGCGCGCCTATGGTCAGGTCAATCCGGTTGTCGCGTATTCCAAGGAAGCTTTCGACATGTTCGACGACATGAAAGATGACATCCGCAAAACCACGATCCGGCTCGTCCTCATCCTCGAAGTCATCCAGCAGCGCCGCACCGTTTATAAATCGGCTCAGGAAAACCGCACCGACGATCAACCCGAAAACAACGCCGGCTACGGCAATCGCAAGACAAAACCGGCCAACTCACCCATTGCTCCGTCGAAACCCTCGGCCGCCAAGGTGGGCCGCAATGATCCCTGTCCCTGCGGCAGCGGTAAAAAGTATAAGAAATGCTGCATGGACATCGACGGCAACAGTTAGCCGCATGCTGCCAGCCAAGCCCTCGGACACGGAGCGGAGTACCCTGCCGCATAACAACGCTAATAACCCTTTACGGAGGAAATAATGATCGAAACCACAGTGGTAGACGACCTGCGGGAAATCCTCGCCAAGGTCGAAGCCATGAGGGGGTATCTTTGACGTAGATGCCCTGCTCAAGGACATCGCAAATCTCGAAAAACTTATGGAAGACAACAACTTCTGGAATGACCGCGAACTCGCCCAGAAGACCAACTCCGAACATACCCGAAAGAAGGAAAAGCTCGACAAGTGGAAAAAACTTGACCGCAAAGTACGCGACTCACTCGAACTCGCCGAGCTTGCCATCGCCGAAGACGATGAAACGACGGTCCGCGAAATCGAACAGGACTTCATCGCCATCGCCACAGAGTGCAAAACTTCCGAAATTTCCACTCTCCTTAACGGACAGTATGACGCCTGCAACGCGATATTCTCCATCCACGCCGGAGCCGGCGGCACCGAGGCCCAGGACTGGGCCGACATGCTCTCCCGCATGTATATGCGCTGGATGGAACGCCATAACTTCAAATTCGACGTCGTCGACTCTACTCCCGGCGAAGAAGCCGGCATCAAAAGTATCGTCATCGAAGTCAAGGGGGAGAACGTCTACGGACTGCTCACTGCCGAAAAAGGCATTCACCGCCTCGTGCGTATCTCACCTTTCGACGCAAACAAGCGCCGCCACACATCATTCGCCGCAGCAGAAATCATCCCCGAGATCGAAGACGTTTCCATCGAAATCAACCCCGATGACCTCAAGATCGACACTTACCGCGCCAGCGGCGCAGGCGGACAGCATGTCAACAAGACTTCTTCTGCCATACGTATCACTCATATCCCCACCGGCATCGTCGTCCAGTGCCAAAACGAACGTTCGCAGTTCAAGAACAAGGACATGGCGATGAAAATCCTCCGCGCACGCATATTCGAGCAGCGCCGCCGCGAACAGGAAGCCAAAATCAGCAATATTCAGGGCGAACAAAAGGATATCGCGTGGGGCAGCCAGATACGCAGCTATGTCTTCCACCCATACAGTATGGTCAAGGACTTGCGCTCAGGATACAAGGTCGGCAATGTGCAGGGCGTCATGGATGGCGACATCGACGATTTCATCTGGGAATATCTCAAATTCAAAGCCACTGGCAAACGGGCTTCCGATGACATCGACGATGAGGATTGATCACGCAACGATTTTGTGCGACTGCACAAACATAATTCGCAATGATGTATCGAGACTCAGGCTCGCGGTAATGGGATATGTCTATTACCCATCGCCACTTGAACCAAAAACCCCGGCGGTGTTGTCGTTGTCTGTGACGAATTCGCGTGAAAAGTTGTATTCCCGAGGCATAGTTGCATACAATATAATCACGGTAATATGTCGCATGAATCCTATAGCATGGAGAGTCAGCAGTGTATCTTCACATAGGCAACAACGTACTGCTTCGCAAGGATGAAATCATTGGCATTTTCAACATCTCCGCCCTCAACGAAGACCTGAAGGGCAGAAAATTCATGACTGAAGTCAAAACCGCCAGGAAGTACAGGGATATATCCGAAGGGAAATGGGTATCACTTGTGCTGACTGACAATGAGGCATACATATCGCGCATATCGCCTGCCACGCTGCTCAACAGGTCCGGCATCGACGTCGGCGACGTGATACGGATGGCCGAGCTTGAAGCTGCAAAGGCCGAGCGCGCGGCGGCTGCCAGACAGAAGCCAAAAAAGAAATAGGAACAACTGGAAATCCCCCGTGATAGAAGCCGCCTGGTATACGAAAGAGGAAAACGCTGCCGTGAAGTGCGGGCTTTGTCCGCACGCATGTTCGCTTAGCGAAGCGGCAGTCGGGATATGTGGCGCGCGGATCAATATCAACGGCACTCTGCTCGCGGCGACCTATGGGCAGATTTCATCGGCGGCTGTCGACCCGATCGAAAAAAAACCGCTTTATCATTTTTTCCCTGGCAGCGAGATTTTTTCTATCGGCGGCACGGGCTGCAATCTGAAATGCCAGTTCTGTCAGAATTCTTCGATCGCTCATGGACATCCGGCGACTAAAGAGCTCCCGCCATCAAAACTGATAGCAGCCATGCCCTCCTTTGACGAGGGCAATATCGGAGTGGCCTTTACCTACAACGAGCCTGTCATCTGGTACGAATACATAAGGGATTGCGCCCCCCTTGTCAGGGAGTCCGGCGGCCGTGTCGTACTGATCACCAACGGCTATATTTCTCCCGAACCATTCGCTGAGATCGCCCCCATGATCGACGCGATGAATATCGACCTCAAGGCATTCGACGATCTGTTTTACCGCCGCTATTGCGGCGGATATCTCAGGCATGCCATGTCTACGATAGAAAAGGCTGTCGAAGCCGGCATACATCTGGAGATTACCCTTTTGCTGATAGAAGGCGTGAATGACACGTACGAATCCATCGACGCACAGGCAAAATGGATAGCTTCGATTTCCCGCGACATCCCCTTTCATATCAGCAGGTACAGACCAGCATACAAATTTGACTTGCCCACCACTTCGATCGATGTTATGAAGGAAGCTTGGGAGATAGCGACTACGCATCTTCGTTTCGTCTATCTCGGCAATGTGATCTCACACAGGCATAACGCGACGGTCTGCCCATCGTGCGGCGGCACTGTCATCATCCGTAGCGGATGGGACATCGACAGGACAGGCCTTGACGGCACCCAGTGCGCTCATTGCCGCACATCTCTCCCTTTTGTCGTCGAATGAGTATAATATTTACGGTCTTACTACAAACGAAGGACGGCGCCAATGAACAACAAAAACACTATGCTCGGCTGTTTGATAGTTCTCTTCGTCGGATTTATCGTACTATCCGGCATCGGCATGATCACTACTTTCAAGGGACGCGACATCACCAGAGGTTCGAGCGCCATCCGCTCCGCTATTGACAAGGGAAGCGACCGGATCGCCGTCATATACCTTACCGGCGAAATCATCAGCGGACGCTCGGGAGGCGGCATGTTCGGCAGCGGCGGCTCTGCGGCTTCGGATACGCTTGTCGAACAGATACAGAACACCCAGGATGACAAATCGATAAAAGCCGTCATAATCAGGATCAACAGCCCCGGCGGCAGCGCTGCGGCATCTCAGGAAATCTATAACGCCTTAAGAACCGCCCGCAAAAAATCTCACAAACTCTACATCGCCTCACTCGCCGATGTCGCGGCCTCAGGCGGTTACTACGTCGCAAGCGCCTGCGATACGATCTATGCCAATCCGGCTACTCTCACGGGCAGTATCGGCGTCATCATGAATTACATCACTTACGGCGAACTTCTCAAAAAATATGGCGTCAATCCTGTTGTCATCAAATCCGGCCGCATGAAGGATTTCATGTCTCCTTACCGGGAGATGACACAGGAGGAGCATCAGCTCATACAATCCACTATTACCAATGTCCACGACCAGTTTATACGCGACGTCGCGGATGGCCGCCATATCCCGGCTCCCGAATTGAAAATGATCGCTGATGGAAGAGTCTTTTCCGGCGAACAGGCCATCGATGCTAAACTCGTGGACCGCATTGGCGGACTCACCGACGCTATCGAATACGCTGCAAGGAAAAATAAATTGAAGGAAGGCGATTACAGCATCGACTACATCCAGCGTGATAATCCGTTTGACCTGGTGTTCCGTTCGCTGTCACGAGCAAAACCAAGTCTCGAAGAAGCAGCCGCAAAACGCTTTACGGACAGCCTGTTGCTCAATCCGCTGCTTGCCGCGGAAACAGTTGCAAAATAGTGTTTGGCCCAATAATACATACGAAGGCAGGGGAAGTCTCCGCCTTCCCCACATGACAATATGCGTCCAGTAATCATTCTCTCTTCCGCTTCACCAAGAAGGAAAGAACTACTCGACAGCGCCGGACTGAGATTCGATGTTCGAGTGTTTCCTTCCGATGGTCCGGAAACCGGACTGTCTCCAGTCGGTACACATCCGGCAGTATTCGCACTCGACGCCGCGCGCGGCAAGGCGGAAATCGCGAAATATCATCTTGCGACTACCGCGTCTATCGTGATCTGCGCCGATACTATCGTTTCACTCGACGATACGATCTTTGGAAAACCTGCCGACATTGCCGATGCCGTCTCGATGCTCTCATCCCTGTCAGGCAGGCATCACTCCGTCATCACCGCGTGTACGATCACATCCTATCCCGAAAACCGCCACGTCGAGTTCACCGAAAAAACACTTGTATATTTCCGGCCTCTGACGACAGCTCAGATAGATGCTTATGTGGCTACCGGCGAACCGATGGACAAGGCTGGTGCTTACGGCATTCAGGGAAAAGCATCCGCTTACATCGAAAAGATCGAAGGCTGTTATGCCAATGTCGTGGGATTGCCAGTATCCAGACTACTGGCCGAACTGCGTGATAACTTCGGCGTATCCATAGAGGACTGGTGGCAATGAAATGAGCCTGCTTCGCCTGTTGTACGGGAAGGTTTCGGTCGACCTCGGCGTAGAATTGGGTACCGGTGTCACCAAGGTCTTCATGGCCGGCGGCGGCATGATACTTGAGGAAAATTCATGCGTGGCCGTATCCTGGCGCGACAGCGAGATAGTGGCATACGGTAATGCGGCCGGAGACATGGTAGGCCGCAGCCCGCAGCATATCGAAATCATACGTCCGGTCGAGGAAGGTCTAATCCGTAACTTTGAGCTTGCCGAGCAGATGCTGAGGCACTTCATGACCGATGCGCTGAAGGGCCGTGCGGCACTGGGCGCCCGCGTGGCGATGGTTGTCCCTGCCGCGGCGACCGATGTCCAGAAAAAAGCGTTCGACGACATGGCTCAGCAGGCCGGGGCGCGTGAGGTAATTCTCGTCGAGTCTCCAGTAGCAGCGGCAGTTGGCCTCAATCTCCCCATCAGCGACCGGCGCTGCTATGTCATTATCCACATCGGAGCTGGCACCACTCAGGCCGCCGTCTTCCTCGAAGGCGAACTTCTCTTCACCGCTTCCGCTCCTGTCGGCGGCGACACTATTACTCAGGCGATCATCGCCGGCATTCGTAAAAAACACAATACCATCATTGGATTTCGCACAGCGCAACGCATCAAGGAAGAACTGGTCAACGTGGCTCCGGCGGCCATTTCAGAAGAATCGACCGAAGTTTTCGGAAAAACACTTGTCAACGGGTTGCCGGGATCATTCACAATAACATCATCGGAAGCCGCGGCGATGATCAATGATGTCATCGAGCGTTTTGCAAGTGTCGTGAGAGGCGTACTCAGCCGCGTGCCGGCCGAAGCTGTGGATGATCTCGCGACGGCCGATGTCCGTATCACCGGTGGTACAGGGTTGCTTAAAGGCCTCGCCGAGTACATCTCTCGACGATTCGAGATCAAATGCGTTTCATCTCCTGACGCGCGGATTGTCTGTAGCGCCGGCGCTGCGCTCATCGCTGCAGGCAGTCGCGATTATGCTAAGTTTTCCACTACCGCTCACGGCAAGAGATTCAGGGAATGATCCCCGGATACTGAAAGGCACAATGAACCGCAGAAAGAATACCACCATTCGCCGCCTGAAACGGCTTGTGTTCGTCATCATGACCATTGCTGTTGCCATGACTGCCGCATATTTGGGGGTGCGTAGCGGTTTTCTTCGTTCTGTCACCGAAAAGGTGTTCGGCGGTGTTTTCGCAACCACATCACTCCTGGCGCAGGAAACCGTCTGCGGTGATAAGTGCTGTACAAAAGCCCGGCAGCTTGAACAGCGGAACGCCGAGCTCACCGCGCGCCTCGCTCATGTCGAAGAAAAAGCCAGTTATCTGGAATTCATTGTCGAAAGCGCTACATCGACACCACTGCTGCGCGCAATGAACGCTGGCGATGAAACCGCTATCACCCTCATCGCTGCAAAAGTGCGTGGCCGGGTGCCAGGCGCCTTCGACGGAGAAATATTTGTCGACAAGGGCAGTGATGACGGCGTAAGGACGGGCTTTTCGGCAGTGACGGGCGAAGGCGCTGTCGGCAGAGTGATCAAATCCGGCCGGGATCATTCAGTCGTCAAGCTTGTGACCTCGCGAGACTCTGCCATAAGTGTCGCCATAATGTCAAAAGATGATAAGAATGCAGCAGTGTTCGGCATGGCGAACGGTGACGGATTCGACCGGCTCAACGCTCGCAGTTTTCCCGCTCATTCAAACATCAAAAACGGCATGCGTGTCGTAACATCGGGCTATGGCGATTTCCCCGGCGGCATTGATGTCGGCACAGTGGAAAAAGTGAAGTACTTCAACCACTCGCCAGCTCCGGTCATCGTCATTCGCCCTGCGGTATCCACGGGCAATGTCCGCCATGTCATTCTCATGTCCCGCGCACACAATAATATCAAATCGCCAGTTCCTGATTGAATTGTTTACTGATACAGCATTATTATCAATAGTGCTTCGGGGAAAATGCGCCTGAACCAATCAGGACTGTCTTTCCGGGCGAAAAAAGAAGGATGTCCATATCATTCGGACTTGTATATTGTGGATTTCTGTGATAACTTCATACAAATGCTGTTTCATTAACGAGATAATTGTATAATGAAAATAGTCTGAATATTCAAACGTTTTCTGGAGCCTTACGATGAAAAGCACTATGATCTTCATTGCGGCGGTCCTGCTGATATGTTGCGGTGAACTGCATGCCGATACGGATATATCTCCGCTTTTCGACAAAATGTCCGCCATTAACGCGATCACTGGTGAAATGATCGAAGAAATGGATGTCACCAGTGAAGCATTGACTGCTGTCGATGGCGTGTTTCCTCTTGAAATTTTGATGGAATTAAGCGACGAAAGCGCGCAGCCGCCAGTGGTGACGGGGATCGAACTGATGACACCTGAGGATATGTGTGATCCGGACGCGAGCCTGCTCATGGAACTGTGGGGGGAATTTGATTATGGTAGTCTGAAGTTTGACAGACTGCTCCATAAGGATGTAATCAGTGACTGTTCGATATCGATACCTATCATTCCATTCAAGACGGCAAAGATCATGTTAAGGCTCTTCAGTGACAATACGGGGGAAACGACTATCCCGATGCTGACGCTGATGGGGGCGGAAAATGACTCTGCATATACACTGCAATACGATGCTGACAATACTGCTTTCCAGTATATCCTGAGAAACAAGGACGGGGTTTTCGGCGAAGCGTCCATCGAGGTGTCATCAAGCAGTCTTGGCTCTTATTTCTCTTTCAAATCGGAAGGCACCCTGACCCTGAAAAGCGATGTGGATGAAGATGACCCGAAATCGAAACAGACTGTCGAGACAAATACGGTAACAGAAGAATGCAAAGCTTTGATCGGCAAAGATATGGCACTGATCGAATTTTCGTGCCGGGACGATACGGAGTCAGGCTATCTGACGAAGGCAAGCGGTTACTTCGCAGACAATGTCTTTTCCATTGATTTTTCTCAAAACGGAGTCAGAGATACCGAACTGAAAAGCGAAGGGCTTCCGGTATTTTTCGATGACATGCCCGTGCCACTTATTATGAAATACGGACTTGTCGTCGGTAATACTGTCACGGCCTATGGCGTAAACCCGAACGAGCTATCATACTACTCGATCAAATTCATATCCGTGATCGACTATGTGGAAGAAACAACTGAATTGCCTTCATATTTCATCGTAGCAGTCCATTCGTTCCGCAATGAGCTGCAGAGTGTGTTTTTCGTCAAATCGGACGGTACAATCATTCGCAGCTACAATCTCGCGGACGACATGGGGCTGATCCTTGTGGACAATCCCGACGATTATGAGATAAATCCAATGGTCATAGATTTTGACCTGAAAAGTGAGGAATATAAGGACAAAATGCGGAATTATATCCGCGTCCCCGGCGCTGTCCTGTCATCGAATATCAAATTTCAGTGGGACAATCTGCCGCCGGACAAATTCTACTTCGACAGTCCCCGGCAGCATCTGGTGGAAATCACGGAATCATCTCCCGGTCACTATGAAGCCGAAATCATGGCATCACGATATCTGCCCGGAGACGACCCGATGACCGATGCCGAGCCTCTTTCCGACAAGGAACTCCAGACATATATCTCAGTGTCCGACACCACGCCCGCAGGCAATGAAGATATCGAAAGGGCTGCGCGCAACATCGCTGATGGCGAAACGGATCATCTCGCTCTCGCCATGAAAATTTACCGCTATGTGGCATCTGGCATGAAAGGCGAAAACACGCGAAGCTATTTTGTCCAGTCGGCATCACGGCTGATATTTGACAAATCAGGTGACTGCAAGCAGTTCGCCACGCTATTCGCGGCACTTGCCCGCGCCTCGGGCATCCCGACCCGCTACGCTCTCGGCAGACGCTATCTCGGCGGCTCATACGGCTATCATGTGTGGAATCAGATTTACTACGACAAACGGTGGATCGATATCGACGCCACCGATATGGCGGTTTTTCCCGGAGCCACGCACATCCAGTATCTGACGGCAAGATCGTTCAACGAACATGCGGTTTTCGCGGCGCTCATCGGACTCAATGACGAACCGGAAATTGTCGAACACGAACTGACCGAATCGTTTGTCGTCGATCCTGTCAATGATACCGATGTCGTGCTGACATGTCCCGACTAAGTTGATCCATTCCTGCCCATATCGATTAAGTGTCCCAATGACTTCACGCTTGATGTCTCCGATTTCGGAATAATGCGAAAGATCGAGCTGAAGCACGACTTGCACGATGATTTCATTTTCAACATCGTTGTACTGCCATGCGCTGACGAAGAATGCAGCGTCGACAACGCGATCAGTTCGCTCCTGCCTTCAGTTCTGATACGCATCAACGACATCTATGGAAAATTCAATAAACTCAAGGCCGGGAAATTAAGTGGTTCGGAGAAGGAAAACAAAATTTCGATCTCCGGCGAATTTCGCGCCGATGACGGCGAAAACATTCATATCGACCTGAATACATTTCAAAAAGGTAATCATGTATATTTAGTAGTGCTTTCCATTCCCTCTGACCTTTACGCCGCCAAGCCCGAACTTGTGAAAAATATCAACAAATCTTATTCGATCACTAAATAACTGAGAATCATTCAGGTATGAATAGATCACGTATAAAAAACAGGAGCAAACAGATGAACAAATGGTTGTTTTCGATAATGATCGCTGTCTCGTTCACATTATGTCGGCACTGTTTTGCGACGATGACATTTGGCAATCTTGAAACACAATGCGCAAATATTCATGAATGTATAGCCGCCGGGCTCGACGAAAGAGCTTACGGAGACTATGAGGGAGCCGTATACTATCTCCGCAAGGCGCTGGATTTCACTCGTGGCGCTGAGGCGGACACAATCGATGACGCGCAGTTCTATCTGGCAAAATCATACGAGGGCCTCGCACGCAGAAATATTCGTTATGGCAGATATGATGAAGCAGTTTTAAACATCGATGATGCCATCTTCGAGCTACCCGGGGAATACATTATTATAGGGCTAAAACTCCACATGCTGAAAATGAATGTGTTCGACATCGTGCATGATTATCAAATGACTGTCAAGGTATTCGATGAGATCATGGACACTATCGATACGGCTGTCGCTAAATTGCCAAGACCCGATTATGGCACGTATTCGGAAGAATACTACAACAGTTTGTATTTTGCTTACAACATCTCTTTTTTGAAGTATCAGGCCCGGAGAGACATGGCGATTGCTCACGCTAAAAACGGCAGGATTGAGCAGGCGAAAGAACTGTTGGCTTCGAAACACAAGTCTGATCTCGATTATTCACTTGAACAACAATATCCTGATTGCACGATGATCAAACTGTTCACTATGCTGGACGACTTCGACAAGGTCTCGAAGATTGCCGAAAAGTGTAAAAAACTCAAGCACTCACACGATCTGACGAAGATCGAAGATGTGATCATAAATGGAATGAACAACGGTGAAATCAAGGAATTCAAGGATGAAATCAGAAGTAAGGCCGAAGAGTATTTCATTGACGAGGATTACGAGCACGCCGCCTTATACTATGAGCTTGCCATTTGTTTCTTCCCATTTCACGAGCAGGATGCGCTCAGTCTCGCGCAATCCTATGAAAAAACCGGCAGATATGGCGACGCTGTCAAAGCGTACTACCGGTTTCTTAACCTCAACAGCAATGGCGATGACGATGTTAACGATCAGATAAAACGGAGAATACACTTGATCGTGGGCAACTGATCTTATCCTCGAAAATCGTTTGGTCCCACTTCTCTCGCAAATGTTTCCCCGGGACGAGTTCGGAGGATTTCTCTCCGATTGCGTAAACTGTCCCGACGCAACATCAATGCCCTCTTTTATATTTTTCCTGAAATGATCACGTTTTCTGAAATCTCATGTTACATCGCTCAACTGAGTTTCAGGGATAATCAGGAAAGCATTTTGTGCTAAACGTTCGATTACTTCTACTACTATTGCCACCTTTGGGATAAAATAGTCAATGATGCCGCGCGAGTAGGCTATTACAGTGCGGGCATAACAAGTGGAGGCGATATGACAAAGCATATCGAAGGAAATCTTGTAGCAACAGGCCTGAAGTTCGGGGTGGTGGTGGCGAGATTCAATGATCTGATAACTACACGTCTGCTGGATGGCGCTCTTGACGCAATCAAAAGGCATGGAGGCAATGGGGAAGAAATCGTCGTGGCATGGGTGCCGGGAGCGATGGAGATACCATTGGTGGCAAAACAGATGGCTGCATCGGGTAACTATGATGCCGTGATTTGCCTCGCGGCGGTCATCCGGGGAGGCACACCGCATTTCGATCAGGTCTGTAGCGCGATCACAAGGGGAGTCGGCGCTATTTCGCTCGAAACCGGAGTACCCACAATTTACGGCGTGCTCACTACTGACACAATAGAACAGGCCGTCGAACGCGCAGGCACCAAGTCTGGCAACAAGGGTTACTCCGCAGCTGTTTCGGCCATCGAAATGGCAAACCTGAAAAAACAGATGTAACCTCCGGCGGCGGACTGGCATGGTACGTCCGAGGGGCTCTGGCACAGATGAGCATGTGTATGCCAATTCGCTTCAAACATGTGATTTGACTCAGCGGTTATTCCTTTCGTGGACGGTATTTGCCGTTATCGACTTGTACCGGCAATACTGAGAGCCCTGATCATTAAGCAGTGGCCTCTCATCAGCAACGTGCTTCTTATGTGTTGCGACGCTACCTGCAGTGATGTTTATTGACGGATTTCCCGACCGTGCTATTGAGCAGGCAGCGTGCGAAGTGTTTTTCACCGGCAGTGATGTGGTATACTTTTTCAGGGAGGAACGACTCGGAAATGTCGAATGTCAGACTGCAAGGAAACAAGGTGGCGAAATTATGGCAGGTGATATTTGCCATCGCTGTTGTGGCGGTCTGCTTCAACGTTTTTACGATTAATTCATCCGGCAAGTCATCCGGCAGTAAATCCACGATGTCGCGCCTGCCGTCAGGCATCACGAAAATAGAATTGCCGGGTAGCAACAGCAGGACAGAAGACACCGGCTCATACGTAGCCGCAGCCGACATTTCGGGCGGCAAAATGTATATCGCCCGGCAGGGCGGATTCAGGATCGTAGATCTCGCGAGACCGGCAGTATTCAAATATGTCCAGTATGACCGCAAGTATTGTCTCGGCGGCGAGCCGGGCATGCTCAGGCTGGAGGGCAATACACTGTGGGTGCGCCCCGGTAATACGGGGATGCTTTGCACGTACGACATCAAGACGGGCAAATGGGGTAATTTCCCACACTGGACTGTCACAGAGCATACGGGCCCGGGCCTGTTCGCGCGGCGCGAGGGAGACAGGATTTTTTACTCTGCTGAAGGTTCGCCCTATTATCAGGGGCTGAACGTGATGAGATATTACAAGATCAGGGGAGTCGCCGCATGGCGATGGGAGTCGTGCTACAAGAGTAAACCCCTGACCGCTTTCCATGCTGATCAGCAGCATTTCTGGATGGGGGTTTCGCAGGGAATACTACGGATTACCCGCGCGACTGGCGAATACCGCTTTTTCCAGGCCACCGAACATGGTGGTGGCGCAAGGATAAACAGGATTCTCAATATTCATGGGCGACTCATGGTTGCGACTTCCGGAAGTGTCTATGGTGTGCTCGGCGACAGGACCGATGTTGACAGGGATGGTATTACTGTTTATCTGAAAAACGGCAAAAAGATCAGATATGACAACGACAGCCGTGAAACGCTCGCCAGTGATGTCGAACTCGGTCGGGTATATATCAGAAACATAACGGTAACACCGGGCCTGCTGGTGAAAAAGGGAGAAAAGTGGCAGTTGATCGGACGTGCCGCCGGGCTACGGGCCGGTGATGTGAATGATTTCGCTGGTGACGAAAAATTCATATATCTTGTCGATGGCCGCAGGCTTGCAATCCTCGACAAACACCTGAAAGTCCTCAAGCTGAACCCGGCAGTCGATGCCGCTATCAAGGGACTGCATCGCGTTGTCCCGACCGAAGGCGGAATAGTTTGTTTCACGACAAAAGGGATACTCAAAGTCGACAGAATATCACTGACAGGCTCAACAAATTGAACGGCCAAGACTCAAAACCACAGGGTTTCAGATACGCAATTACATTACCGCTCATGCTGGCGGCCGACGCTTTTTGCTATGGACTGTTACTTTTCGTAGCGGTGGATGCATCACTGCAACGGGCTGAAAACGCGATCAGTCTCAATTATGTCATACTGCCGCTTGCCATGTACATAGCGTATGTCCTCTCAACTGCTGCGGCAGCCGCTAAAATCGCGAGTCCCAATGATCCTCCAGCAAGTTCCAACAAGCGTGTCTTTTCCCGTGTGGCATACGATTTCGCAGTGTTTATGGCGATCACTGTTTTGTGCCTTGCGGCATCAGGCGGCAGCATTGCAGGGGGACAGTTCGGCGGACTGACTTTCAGATGGCGGGGATTTCTTCACCTGCTGGTAGGGTCGCTATTGATTTCGCCCGTGACAGCCGTTGTGCTGGCATGTATGTTTTGTATGACCGCGATGAGACTTGCCGGGAAACGCATTGGCTTTCCGGTAATAGTGGCCGCAGTACTCGCAACGTCAAGTCTGGTCACGGTCTCCGTCACCGGTGCCGGCATCAATCAGACGATACAGGCATTGGCGATATGCGCCCTTTGCGCAGGTGTCATTGCTGCCGCACTGACTGGCAGAAGCCGCGCCGCCACACAATTCACACTTGCCGCTATAGTGCTTTCGCTTACACTATGGACTCTATCGGGCATCCTGCCGGCCAACTACGCGCCAGCCGGAGGCAGTGGAAAAGCGACGAGGGTATTCACTCCTTCGAAGAGTGAAAAGATTTACGACATCACTCCATGCGCCGATAGCGGACGGATGTATTACGCACTTGGGCGTGATGGCATTGTATTGCATGAAATAAAAACCGGACGCACAAAACGCCTCAGGCCCGGCGGAGATATCCGCGTCATCCAGTCCGACGCAGCCACTCGCACCACATACGCTTATGACACACAGCGTTCGCGCCTGTACGAGATACCGGGATGCGGCATATCCGTGAGCCGGTCGGCAACCGTATCGCCAGAAGGCGGAATTGCGGCGTCAGGCATTACAGTGACAGACAGCCACATCAATCTGAGATTCACCGTCCGACCAGTGATCCACACTGTATCAAAGGACCATTTCTCCGGCGAAACATCGGTGAATTTCAGAAATACAAACGCAACGCCATATCGCGAAGGTGCGTTCGGCTCAGCATACTCAGGACTTCACCATGCAATATATGCTGTTGCAGGACTGAACGCCCTCAACGGACACGGCGTAATCCTCAGACTTGATCCGGTAAGGATGAAACCAGTAGCAATGATGATGACTGGCGACGCAGGCGGCCCCCTTGTGATAGTACCCGGCTCCGCCAGGGCATACATGCCGGGCTGGCGCTCAGGGGGCATCATCGAAATGGACCTTTCCTCGATGAAAACCGTGCGCACACTCGACGGCCCCATGACGTCCCGCGCTCTTGCCTATGACGAATTGCGAGACATCCTCTACTCGGGTGGTGCGTATGACGGCACCCTGTGGCTGATCGACGCGCTTAAGGGCACAATTATCAGAACCCAGCTGCTTTGCAACGGAATCAGCGACATCGAGCGCGATCCAGCCACTGATTCCATGTATGTATCATGCGCGAAAGGCGTCTACAGAGTCAGGCCGTGATCTGAGCTGCCAACTTGTTTCCACGATTCACCAATGTGGAAAACGTCCATTTTCGGCAATACACTCATAATCCCTATCACTATTATCCCGTAAAGAAATTAGCATGAGCAATGAACCCGGATTCACCAATAGCGTAATATTTTACCATTCACGGCCCAAATACAGGACGATAGCGCACAATAGAGCATCCATTAATTCCCCGAATAAGTAGTAGAATATAGGCATGGAAAAAAGGCTCATGCCAACGTATGAGGAACTTGCGACTGAGAATGCCTGGTTACGCGAGGAGAGGGAGAAGACGGTGGAGTTGCTGGCGCGTATGCCTATGGAAAATCCCAGCAGGTATGCCACTATGAAGATGGACAGCCACGCAGTTCAAAGTGTTATGCGGCCCAGAAATCAGTGGCTGTCATTGATTCCGGGAGCGCACGAGGGTTATATTGGATGGGAGCAGTTTGAGAAAAACCAGAATGTGTTGACGGAAAACTGTCAGGGGGGAAAATCAGGCTGGCCCCCCGAGGACGCCGGATGGCAGCGGCAGGATTTCCACACGCAGCAGCAAACACGCAACCTGTC